>CAYWCB010000040.1:9136-12406 GCA_964456615.1 uncultured Eubacteriales bacterium
CGACGTCGTGCATGAGCACGTCGTGCTTCTGCGTGGGGAAGTTGAAGATCATATCGACGTTGAGCGAATGGAACTTGCCGGCGACACTGGCGACGCGTTCGAAGACGTCGTCGCCCGACCCGTACTTGCCATACCGGTCCATCTGCCGAAGCAGCCGGTCGTCGAAGCTCTGCACTCCCACCGAAAGGCGATCGACGCGGTCGGTGAGGCACTCGGAAAGATCCGTCCCGAGATGATTCGGGCTCGTCTCGGCAGAGACCTCTTTGACGCCGAAGAGCTCGCGCGCGAGGTCGATGGTGTCGCACAGCTCGTCGAGGAGTATGGTCGGAGTACCGCCCCCGATGTAGAGGGAATCGAACACGTAGCCGAGGTCTGCCACGAGGCGCATCTCTTCGCGGAGGTTTCGGAAGTACGCGCGAGCGTGGTCTTCCTTGAAGAGGAAGCGGTTGAAGGAGCAGTAGAGGCACAGCCGCTCACAGAACGGCACCTGAGCATAGAGTACGTAGCGCTTGCCGGGCTCGGGTGCGGGCAGAGTGCCCCTGTCGGCGGGGGACGTCGCCAGGTAGGTGCGATTCAGGCGACGGACGAACGATGACACTGCGCGCTCAGGGAACATCCGGGCTCCAACGAAACGCCTGCATTGCAAGAGCGCCGGCAGCGGCCCGCTGCCCTCGCCCGGTGTGCCCCGCCGACGGTGGTCGACACCCCTGCACGAGCCGAACGCCTTCCCCGCTGTGCCGGAAAGCAGAGGCAGCCATGCCGCCTGAGTATGTTTCGACGAGGTAGTGGCGCATTCCTGCAACCGCGCACAACAACGAGCGGGACCCCGGTCGTCCGGGGTCCCGCCACGAGCTGCATGTATGGGCCGCGCTCCACCTTGCGGCGGCCCGCGTCGGCGGGGATGCCTAGCTCTTGATCACGTGCCCATCGGCGTCGAATTCGAGGCCCGGCGTCTCCTTCCACGCGAACATGATCCGCGATGGCGCGAAACCCTCGACGTTCGCGAGATAGGCGTGGATCGCCGTGAACAGGATGAACACCCACATGACGTAGTAGTGGATGATCCGCATGTTCATGAACCCGCCGACCCAGTCGACTCCCGCCGAGAACATCGGCCAGATGACCCAGCTCTGGGCGGGTGCGTACAGGCAGAAGCCCGTGTACGCGGCAAGGAGGGTGAGCGGCACCGTGAACAGGTAAGCGAGCTTCTGGAGCACGCCATACTTCGCGCTGATGGGGTGCTCCTTCTTCAGGAAGAGGTAGTACTTGATCCACGGCCACATCTGGTGGCGGTTCGCCTTCTGGGGCAGCCAGTTCTTGATGTCGGTGCCGGTCCGGCGCGACCCCAGCCCTGTAGCGTCCTTGACGAAGAACGCGAGGATGATGCGCAGGATCAGGTTGACGAGCAAGACCCACATCCAGAAGAAGTGCATGCCGCGGGCGACGCCCATGAAGCCGCCGAAGAAGGGGTAGTGGATGTAGAAGCCCGAGAAGGCGAGGAAGATCACCGCGAGCAGGTTGATCCAGTGTGTGAGCACGAACGGGATCGGATGGGCCTCGCGATAGTGGGCCGGGTGCGACATCTACCTCACCCCCCAAGCCTTGGTGATGACGGTCGCTTCCTTGCCTGTTGTCGGTTCAATCACGTGAACCGCGCACCCGATTCAAGGATCGAAGCTGTGCGCGATGCGCAGGGCCTCCAGCGGGCGCTCGATCTCGACGCACGGCGCGCCGATGAGCGCTTCCTCGATCGGCCCGCGAGCGCCATCCGCGTCACGCGGCGAGGTGTCCCACGTGGAGGGCGTGACGACCTGGTAGTTGGCGATCCGGCCGCCGTCCACGTTCATCCAGTGACCGAGGGCTCCGCGGGGAGCCTCCCACAGGCCCGCGCCCTTCCCGTCCGGCTTCTCACCGGGCTGGAACAGGCTCACGTCCCCGCCCTTGATCGCCTCGATCATCTCGGTCACCCATTCGAGTGACCAGTCAGCGACGACCTTCGCTTCGAGATTGCGTGCGGCGACGCGGCCGAGCAGGGAGATGAGCACTTCGGGCTTGCCTGCTGCGCCGAGCGCCCCGAGTGCTGTGTCGACTATCTTCTTCACCGGATCGACGCCCTTGAGGTAGGCCACAAGCATGCGGGACAGCGGGCCGACCTCCATGGGCTTGCCGTCGTAGCGCGGCGCCTTGCCCCACGAGTACTGACCGTCGGTGCTGTACTCGGTAAAGTCCGCCTTGGTCTTGCCCTCCGACGGATTGAGCCCGCTCTCGGAGCTGTACCACGAGTGCTCGACGTACTCCATGACCTTCGTAGGATCCGCATCGGCTACGGCAAGCTGCCCGCCAGTGATCACTCCGCCGGGAAGGTAGCGCTTGTTGAGGTCGTAGAGCCCCTCGGCGTTGGCCTCTCCGCCCTCCTGCGTGAAGACGCCCCACGCGAGGAAGTTCCCGACACCGGCTCCGTAGCCGAGAGCGTCGGCATAGAACGGGGCGATGGCGAGCGTGTCAGGGATCATGGTGTTCGTGACCCATTCGTGGATCTTGGTGAAGCGGAACAGCACGTCGTCGAGCTTCTCCTCGGTCGGCACGAAGGTGGTGCCACCGGGGACCGACGTCATGAAGTGCGGGAACTTACCGCCCATGATCGCCACGATCTGGTTGGCATCCGCCTGGAGCTGCAGTGCCTCGAGGTAATGTGCGACGGCGATGAGGTGCAGCTCCGCAGGCATGTCGGCCGCGTAGGCGGGATGTCCGAACCATCCGTTCGAGAAGATGGACAGCTGCCCGTTCTCAACGAACGCCTTGAGACGCGCGGCGACGGCACCGAAGTCAGAAACACCGGTGCCCGCCTGTTCGGCCAGAGCGTAGGTCTCGGCGATGTCGGCCGAGAGCGCCTTGACCGGATCGACGTAGTCGAGTGCCGTGAGGATGTAGAACCACAGGATGTGGCTGTGCAGGTACTGAGCGGCCTCGAGAAGGTTGCGGACGAGCCGCGCGCCTGCTGGGATGGTGAGCCCGTACGCGGACTCCGCGGACATCGTGGCAGCGTGGCCGTGGGACACGGGGCACACGCCGCAGATCCTCTGCGCCACGTAGAACGCGTCCTCGGGCTTGCGGTCGAGCAGCACGGTCTCCATGCCGCGGTAGAGGGTGTCGGACACCCACGCATCGACGATCTTGCCGTCCTTGACCTCGCACTCGACACGCAGGTGGCCTTCGATCCTGGTCAGCGGGTCGATGACGGAGCGACCCGAGGGGGCCGGCGAGGTGAGC
>CAYWCB010000041.1:0-7644 GCA_964456615.1 uncultured Eubacteriales bacterium
TCACCGACACGAAGACGGTCAGCGGCAACGGCGCGTACGCCTCGAGCTCGTTCAGGAAGTACGCCGAGAGACCGGCCGCCGCAAGCAGCGCGACCGACAGCAGCGCGAGCACGAGGCGGGTCCTGATGGAGGTCTGCATGGGAGTTCGTGCTGATGCTAGGCGCGCAAGCGGTAGCCGTAGCCGCGTACCGTCTCCACGACGGCCGGATCCACGCCGGCGGCCTCGAGCTTGTCGCGCAGGCGCTTGATGTGCGTGTCGACCGTCTTGGTCTCGACGAGGTACTCCCAGCCCCACGCCTGGCGCAGCAGCTGGTCTCGATTGAGCACCTTGCCGGCATGGCGCATGAGGGTAGCGAGCAGTTCGAACTCGCGCGGTGTAAGGTCGATCACCGTCTCCTTCTCGCCGTACACGGCCGTGTGCGCGGCTTCATCGAGCGTGATCTCCGAGGCGTGCATGACATCGCCCGACGGAGACTCGGGCTTCGCGGACGCCGTGGGCGCGCGGCGGAGCAGTGCCTTCACGCGTGCCTGCAGTTCCCTGATGCCGAACGGCTTCGCGAGGTAGTCGTCGCCGCCGATCTCGAGTCCCACGACCTTGTCGAGTTCGGTGTCCCTCGCCGATAGGAAGAGCACCGGCACCTCGGTGTCCGCGCGCAACCGCCGACAGACCTCGTATCCGTCCATGCCCGGCAGCATCACGTCGAGGATGACAAGATCGAATCGCGTGTCCTTCGCGAGCGCGAGCGCTTCGTCCCCATCATGCGCGACGGCTACGTCGTAGCCCTCCTTGCGCAGGTTGTACGAGACGAACTCGGTGATCGACTCCTCGTCGTCGACGACGAGGACGTGGGCGGGCGAATCGGTCATCGAGGCCTCCTCGGGCTCGAGCGATGAAGGTAGCAGCCCGAACGCGGCATCATGCGAAGTTGTCGGGACTCGCGCGCTCGCGTTTGCCACCACGCGATGCCGAGGCGATGATAGCATCGCACGTATGCGCCGCTGACCTGCTCGGTTACCACATCGTCACCGAGGAGGGCTCGCCGGGCGCACGCCTGTGGTGCGCGGCGCCAGGGGGCGTCCGGACCGCGCGTTGGGAGGACTGCGGTGATACTCGCCATAGACGTCGGCAACACGCAGACGGTCCTGGGTCTGATCGAGGGCGACACCCTCGATGGCCACTGGCGCGTGAGCACCGACGCCGGGCTCACGGCCGACGAGCTTCGCGTGAAGATCGGCGCCTTGCTGGATGCCGAGGGGCGCTCGTGGGGCGATATCGAGCGAGTCATCGTCGCGTCAGTGGTTCCGAGTCTCACCACCGAATACGAGCTGATGACCGTGCGCACGACGGGTCTGCGACCGCTCGTAGTGGGCCCTGGCGTCAAGACCGGCATGGACATCCGGTACGAGGACCCGCGTGAAGTCGGCGCCGACAGGATCGCGAACGCGGTCGCGGCCTACCGGCTCCACGGTGGCCCCGTCATGGTCGTCGACTTCGGCACTGCGACGACGATCGACGTCATCGCCGAGGACGGCGGCTACCTCGGCGGCGCGATCGCACCGGGCGTGGAGACCTCGGCAGAGGCCCTGTTCTCGAAGGCCGCCCGACTCTCGAAGGTGGATCTCGAGCCACCGCAGCGCGTGATCGGCACCAACACCCGCGCGAGCGTGCAGGCCGGACTCCTGCTCGGCGAGGCCGCGATGGTGGACGGGCTCGTGAGGCGCGTGTGGGCGGAACTCGGTTCGCAGGCGAAGGTGCTGGCCACAGGCGGGCTCGCCGAGCGCATGGCACCGCTGTGCGAGACCATCGACGAAGTGGACGCCGACCTCACTCTCAAGGGACTCGGCATCATATACCAGCTGAACGCCGACGGAGCCTCTGGCGCCTAGGGTCCTGCGCCGGGCAGACGGCGGATCGCGGGAGCGGCCTGCGCCGGGCAGACGGCGGATCGCGGGAGCGGCCTGCGCCGGGCAGACGGCGGATCGCGGGAGCGGCCTGCGCCGGGCAGGTGGCGGATCGCGGAAGCGGCCTACGCCGGGCAGACGGTCGCTCGTCTGAGCGCGTGATCCGCAGGCGGCACGCGCACGGAGTGCCAAGAGCGTAGAATCTGGCAAGACCACGAGTCCCGACCGGGCACAAGGCATGGCTCGCCGGTATGCGATCGACAGGGGACATCGCGTGCGACTCTTCCGTGTAGGCAACAAGGTCATCAGTCTCGGCAAGATCACCGACGCGGTGACCGCTATCCTGGAGGACCGCGAGCGCGGGGCCACCCAGGAAGAGGCTTCGCGCACGCACGGCGTCCAGCGCTCCTTCGTGAGCTTCATCGAGTCGCTGGGTGAGGTCCGTCGCGGCGGGCGCGTGGCGCTCGTCGGGTTTCCGGTCGCGAACACCGCCGAGGTACGCGCCCTTGCCGAGCGGCACGCCGTGGACTTCGTACTCGTCGTGTCGCAGGACGAGCGCGAGTCTATCGAGAGTGGGCCCGCCGGGGACATCTTCAACCAGCTGCTGGAGACGATCGCGGTCCTGAAGGACTACGACGTCCTCGTTCTGCTGGCAAGCGACTGGCGCATCAGAACGATCGAGAAGATCCTCGGGAAGGAAGTGGTCGGCATCGAGCTTGGCCATTCACCGATCCGCGAGGACGTCCAGGTCGACATCGCTGAGCTCGATGCCGTGCTCGCCGCGGTCGAATCGGCGAGGCCCCGAACTCCACGCCGCAGGCGCATGGGTGCTGCGATACGCGAGGCCGCTGACGTTGCCGCTCGCTGGAAGCCCTCGGGCGAGATCGTGGGAAGGCGAAGATCATCAAGGAAGTCGTGAGTATCTCCATCGGTTCGGCCAAGCGCGATCACGCGGTCGAGGTCGAACTCCTGGGAGAGCGGTTCCGGATCAGGCGCGAGGGCACCGACGGCGACTTCGACAGAGCCGCTGCGCTCTTCGCCGAGTTGGACGGCCAGGTTGCGGCCTTCGGGATGGGCGGGATCGATCTGTTCCTGCGGGCGGCCGGCGGCACGTATCGCTTCCGTTCGGCGAAACGACTCGTCAAGGACGTTCACGCCACACCGGTCCTCGACGGGAGCGGGCTCAAGGGTGCGGTCGAGGGCTCGACCGTCTCGTACCTGCAAGACGAGTGTGGTCTCGAGTTGAGCGGCAAGAAGGCACTCGTGACCTCGGCGGTCGATAGGTGGGGGCTTGCCGAGGCGTTGCATGACGCAGGCTGCGACATGGTCTTCGGAGATCTCATCTACGCGCTTGGCCTGCCGATCCCGATCAGGAGATGGACGACGCTGAAGGTGCTCGTGCGCACCATGGCGCCAATCGTCGTGAAGCTCCCGTTCACCTGGCTGTACCCGACCGGCTCCCATCAGGAGAAGGCACCCGAGCGCAAGCCCAGGCTCGAGGCGCTGTACGCGTGGGCCGACATCGTCGCAGGCGACTGGATCTACGTGCGCAAGTACATGCCCGAGGACATGCGCGGCAAGTGGGTGATCACGAACACCACCACCGCCGAGGATGTCGAGCTCATGCGCTCGCGAGGAGTGGAGCTGCTGGTCACGAGCACGCCGAGGCTCGACGGGCGGTCGTTCGGGGCCAACGTCATCGAGGCGACGATGGTCGCGCTCGCGGGTGGATCGAGCGAGCTGCCACAAGCGGAATATCGTCGGCTGCTCGACGAAGCGGGCTTCGCTCCGGACGTGCGTTGGCTGCAGCGGGAAAGCGCAGGCGGCACGAAGGTCCGATAGCGCTCCTGCTCGGCACCACGTTTGCTCTGGACCGGGCGGGAATCGAGCCCTGTGGAAGGCCGCGGGGTCAGAGGACCCGGCAAGAGGCGTTCGCGAGGACGATTCGGTTGTCCCGCGGCGTCGCTGGTGGTAATGTGACCTGGTTCAGGCAGGCCAAGGCAGTATGCGGTGCACCTTCCACTGCTCGCAGTCGAGAGGGTCACCTCACTCTGTGACCGCACGGCCTGAATGGCCGAAGCAGTGAGGAGCTGATCGCTCGTGAACAAGCGAGCTCGCGCACGCCTTATCGGTGTGACCGCCATCATTCTCCTCGCCATTGCCGCGATCATCATCGGTGCTGGCGGGAAGCAGGGTGCCTACTACAAGACGGTGTCCGACGTGGCTACCGACGAGAGTCTCGTAGGCGAGCGCGTACGCGTCGGTGGTGCGGTCGTTGCCGGATCATGGGACAAAAGGTCGAATCCGATGCGCTTCGCTATCCGTGAGGAGGACGACGAGACCGCCGACGGCCCCACGATCAAGGTCGTGTACAGCGGCACGGTCCCGTCCACGTTCGGCGATGGGGTCGTGGCGATCGTGACGGGCGAGCTCACATCGGACGGTACGATCAACTCGGACGACATGATCACCAAGTGTCCGTCCAAGTACCAGTCGGCGACCGGCGCGCTGTCCGTCCAGGACCTCGTTGCCCGCGGGGAGGACCTCACGGGCAAGTCGGTGAAGGTCACGGGGTACGTGTCCGGAGAGATCCTGCCTCCTGGCGGAGCTGTGCGATTCACGATCTCGAATGGGGCCGACGGCGCCGATCCGAGCGTTGACGTCTTCTACGATGGCGCCATCCCTGAGGGCATGAAGACCGGGTCGCAGGTCGTGCTCGGCGGTGCGCTCGACGAGAACGGCACCTTCGATGCCGTGTCGGTTGCCATGTCCGAGAGCGAGAAGAGCTAGAATCAGCCTGCTCCGCGCCGCTGCCGCAGCGGCGCGGCGTTGTACTCCACACTCCGCCGACAGGAGAGCTGCATGGGCAACTTCGGGACGACGCTCGGGACCGTGTTCATGGCGCTCGGGCTCATCGCCTCGATCGTCGCGGTAGTATCGCTGCTTTGGGGGCGCAGCCTGGGCTCCGAGCAGGGTGAGGGTGTCACCAACACCGGCTACCTCGCGACGTTCGTAGTCCTTGGCTCGCTGACCGTCACCGTGTTCATCCTCATGGTGGCCTTCTTCCAGGAGGACTTCACATTCCGGTACGTCGCCGAGAACCACTCGACGGACGTCTCGGGCCTCGCCTGGCTGTACAAGTTCGCGGGAATCTGGGCAGGACGCGAGGGGTCGCTGCTGTTCTGGGCGTGGCTCATCGCGATCTTCACCGCGTACGTGGCGTACCGACGCCTGCACGTCACCGACAAGATCTCGAACATGGGCATTATGGTGGCGAATGTCGTGCAGATCTTCTTCCTCGTCTCGCTTTTCTTCGAGCAGAACGACCCGTTCAAGGTCTCGCCCGCCGGGTGGCTCGGTGCGAACGGGGAGCTGCTCATTGGCCAGATCGGCATGAACCCGCTCCTGCAACACTGGGCGATGATCCTCCACCCGCCCACGCTCTTCGTCGGGTACGCGGGGTTGACGATCCCCTTCGCGTTCGCCGTCGGCGCCATCATCGCCAACGACGGCTCGAAGCAGTGGGTCCGGATCGTCGACCGGATCACGGTCTTTGCCTGGCTCTTCCTCGGCATCGGGATCGGTCTCGGTGCCATCTGGGCGTACGTGGTGCTCGGCTGGGGCGGCTACTGGGCGTGGGACCCGGTTGAGAACGCCTCGCTCCTCCCGTGGCTCACGGGAGTGGGGCTCATCCACAGCTTCACGGTCTACCGGCGTCGTGACGGCTTCAAGCGCTGGGCGGTCTCGCTCGCCTCGATCACGTTCGCGCTCGTCATCCTCGGCACGTTCATCACGCGCTCAGGCGTCGTTCAGTCGGTCCACGCCTTCGCGCAGGACTGGCTGTCTTTCGCGGTGTTCCTCGCGATGATCATCGGTTCGCTCGTGGTGGGCGTTGGCGGGGCCTGGCTGCGCGGCGATACCTTCAGAAGCGACGATGAATTCGAGAGCCTCACCGCCAAGGAGAGCGCCTACTACTTCAACAACGTGCTCATGCTCGTCGCCGCCTTGCTCGTGACCTACCTCACGCTGACGTCGGCCCTGCCATCCTGGATGCCGGGTGGGGGACAGTCGTTTCCCCCGTCGACCTACGAGTCCGTCGCGCGCCCGGTCGGCATCCTCTACGTCTTCATCATGGCGGTCTGCCCGCTCCTGGCGTGGCGCAAGACGGCGGGCTCGCTGTTCTGGAAGCGCATCAAGTGGCCGCTCCTGGCGGCTGCGGTCATCTCCGCGCTGCTCATCTGGGAGTGGTACCGCGGGCTCGTGCCCATGCTCGATCACGCCGCGACGCCTCCCTCGCAGTTCATGCGGATGGTCACCAACGGTGAGGCGATCGTCGGCATGATCGTGGCCGCCTTCGCGATCTCGACGACGGTATCGCTGTTCATCGAGGGCGCGCGGACGCGGTCCGCCGCGAAGGGCGAGACCTTTGGCCATTCGCTCTGGCGCATCCTGACCCACTCCAGGACGCAGTCCGGCGGGTATCTGACTCACATCGGCGTCGGCATCATCCTCGTCGGTCTCGTCGGCTCGGCGATGTTCGTCGGCACGTACAACTTCAAGGTGGATCCGAAAGAGGGCGAGACCTTCTCGGTGCCCGGGTACGAGTTCACCTACGTCGGCTTCGACAGCGACAAGCTCGAGAACGGGGACGTGGTCTCCGCCCTCAACTTCGGCGTCGAGAAGAACGGCAAGCCGGCGGGGACGCTCAGCCCCGGGCAGATCCAGTTCGCGCGACAGGAGCAGACGAAGCTCAACGCCGCGGTGCGCACGGATCCGCTTCGCGACGTGTTCGTGACGTTCGAGGGTACCGACCCGGTGACGAACCAGCTGCAGATCAACGTGAAGATCAACCCGCTCATCAGCTTCGCTTGGTTCGGCTTCCTGTTGCTGACCATCGGCACGAGTCTGGCGGCCTGGCCGAGGAAGACACCGACCGCCGCGGCTGCGTAGGGGCCATTCGGGTGAGCGCAGAAGCCGCTACGCGCTCCGCGCTCGAGGTCGCAGGCCTCACGCGCACGTTCGGCGCGCGCAAGGCGCTCGACGACGTCAGTTTCGAGTTGCCGGAGGGCGCGTTCCTTTCGATCTTTGGTCCGAACGGCGCCGGCAAGACGACGCTCGTCAAGGTTCTCACGACACTGACGGCACCTTCGAAGGGCTCGGCCCGCATCATCGGGCTCGACGTAGTCGAGGACGCGGTCGAACTGCGCGAGCGGATCGGCCTGATCAGCCACAACCCGCTTCTCTACCCGGATCTCTCCGCCGAGGAGAATCTCGAGTTCTTCGCGCGTATGTACGGGGTCCCCGATGCCGCTAGCCGGATCCGCGAGCTCCTCGAGAGCGTCGAGCTGGACCACCGTCGCCTCGATCTCGTTCGCACGTTCTCGCGCGGCATGCTTCAGCGGCTCTCCATCGCGCGGTCCTTGCTGCATCGCCCGGAGGTCCTCTTCCTCGACGAGCCGTACTCGGGCCTCGACCCGCACGCAAAGGACATCCTGGACTCGCTCATCGCGCAGATCCGAGCCGATCACACCTTCGTGATGATTAGCCACGATCTGGAGAAGGGGCTCGAGCTCTGCACCCACGCGCTCATCCTCGCGAAGGGCCGGGTCGTGCTGTACGAGCCGCGGAGAGAGATCGACCACGACCAGTTCGCCGCAACGTACCGCCAGACCGTCGGCATGGGGGTCGCGTAGGTGAGCACGAAGGTCGAAGCGCGGGCATCCTCGTGGGAGCAGTTCAAGG
>CAYWCB010000041.1:7654-12315 GCA_964456615.1 uncultured Eubacteriales bacterium
GGCGTGACGTGGAGTCGCTCACGTCCACGCGCGTCGAGCCTGCCGCTCCGGCCAAGGCATCGTCGTGGGAGCAGTTCAAGGCGATCCTGAAGAAGGACATCGTCATGGAGCTGCGCACCAAGGAGATGCTCACGTCGATGGGCCTCTACACGCTGCTGACGCTTGTCGTGTACTACGTCGCGCTCTCGCAGACGGGGAGCGGCTTCGACGTGAGGCTCATCGCGGGCGGGCTGCTGTGGCTCGCGTTCCTGTTCACCTCGATGCTCGGGCTGAACCGCTCGCTTGTGCACGAGAAGGACCAGGGGTGTCTCGAAGCACTCTTGCTGTCGCCGGTGGACCGCCCGGTCATCTTCTTCGGCAAGGCCGTGGGCAACTTCATATTCCTCATGATCGTGGAAGTGATCACCCTGCCCGTCTTCATCTTCATGTTCCTGTCCGACAGGCCCATCCAGGGCCCTCTCTGGATGATCGCGCTCGCGCTGTTCGCAGGCTCGATAGGCATCGCGGGAGTCGGAACGCTGCTCGCCACGATGTCGGTGAACACGAAGGGCAAGGACTTCGTTCTCGCCGTGCTTTTCGTGCCTATCATGTTCCCGATGCTGTACGCGGCCGTCGCGGCCACCTCGGCAGTGATCATCGGCAATCCCGAGTACGCCGAGGTCTACTGGAAAGCGATGGGCATCGCGGCGGGCTACGATGCGATAATGGTGGCTGCGGCGTGGGGCCTGTACGAGTTCATCATCGGGGCATGACGCGCACCCCCTGGCATAGGAGGTAGCCGGACGTGGCAGAAGAGAGCGCGCCACGCGCGAGATCGAACACGGCCATCTACGTGCTGCTCGGTCTGGGCACGCTGCTCACGACGATCGACTTCCTGGCGGCGTTCCTCATCGCACCGCTCGTCACCGGGGCCCAGGTCTCGGAGGCTCGTGAAATCGGCGGGGTGCTCGTACAGAACCAGCTGCTCTTCTCGCAGAAGATCTTCTACTTCCACGTGCCCGTAGCCATCTCGTCGTTCCTGATCTTCTTTTTCACCGCCTACTACGGCGTGCGGTTCCTCATGACCAAGAAGAAGGAGTACGACACTCGGGCCAAGATAGCGACTGAGGTGACGTTGCTCTTCGTCATCCTCACGCTCATCACGGGAGTCCTCTGGACGCGCTTCGAGTGGGGCAAGTGGTGGGTGTGGGAGCCAAGGCTCACCACGTACTTCATCATGACGCTTCTGGTCATCGCGTATTTCGTGCTCCGCAACTCGATCGAAGACGAGGAGCGCCGCGCGACGTACGCGGCCGTCTTCGGCATCATCGCGTTCATCGACGCGCCCATCTCCTTCGCGATCACGCGCATCGTGCCATCGTCCGTGCACCCGGTCGTCCTGCGCACGGGCGGCGGGCTAGAGGACTGGCAGCTATGGGCGTTCCTGATCGGCATGTTCGGTATGCTCATGCTCGCCTGGGCGATCTACCAGCTGCGCTTGCGGGAGGAGTTCTTGAAGGATCGACTCGATGCCGTGAAGACGGCCCTGGAAGGCTGATGGCCGGTACGGTCTGCAGGTCCCGGTCTCACGAAGTGAGGAGACGCTGATGGATCCCGTGCTGCAGGAGATCTACAAGACGGTGCTCGACGCGGCCCCCTACGTCATCGCCGCGTACGCGCTGCTGTGGGTCGGGCTGTTCGGTTTCTTTCTCCTGGTGCTGCGCCGGGTGACGCAAGTGGAGCGCGAACTCGCCGTCGTCGAGGAGGCCCTGAAGCGCCGGGGCAGTGGGGCGTAGACCGCGGTGGAGATCGAGCAGATCTCGGTAGTCCTCGGCTGGTTCGCGCTCGCGCTGTATATCGTCGCGACGATCCTGTACGGCTATCAGTTCGTGTTGCGGCGTCCGGTGACGGCGTGGTGGGCGCGTTTCTGCGTGGGCGCCGGCTTCATCTGTCAGACCGTGTCGATCGGCCTGCACTCGACGGTGACGGAAGGCACGGAACTCACCGGCGCCAACTCACTCGTCCTCGCGTCATGGGTGATCGTGCTCGTGTACTTCGTCGTCGAGCACGTGATCAGGATCCGTATCTACGGGACCTTCCTCGTCCCGCTCGCCGTCGTCCTGCTCATCATCGCCCAGCTCATGGGTATCGGAGGCAGCGAAGCCGAACTCACGACCGAGCAGGCGAGACAGCTCGACAGCTGGCGCGTGGGCATCCATGTGGGGCTCATCTTCCTCGCGAACGTGGGGTTCTTGGTGAGCGCGGCGTCCTCGGCGTTCTACCTCATCCAGGACACCCAGCTGAAGCGGCACAAGACCACGCCGATCTTCCGGAAGCTGCCCTCGCTTGCCCAAACGCAGAAGATCGCGCGCCGCGCGGTGGTGCTCGCCTATCCCGCCTATACGGTCGGCCTCGTCCTCGGCATCATCCGCGCGATCGAAACGGACGTGCAAGGGTGGTGGGGCGACCCTCGCATCATGCTCGCCGGCGTCGTGTGGGCCGTCTACGGGACGTACCTTGTCCTGGTCTACCGTCGCGAAGTCTCCGCTCGGACCGCGGGCTGGATCTCGCTCGGGGGGTTCGCCGTCGTGATCGTGGTCGCGGTGTTGGCGCGCACCCTCCCGGTCGGCTTCCACATCTTCGGCGCCTAGCGCGGCACGACGATGTCGCAGCTGCCCATTGCCTACCCTGCCTTCCTGGACCTGCGCCACCGCCTCGTCATCGTGATCGGGGAGGGTCCTGTCGCCGAGCGAAGAGCGCGGAACATGCTCAGGTACGGAGCTGACGTGGTCGTCATCGGCGCGACGCCTACGCCGGCGCTCATCGAAGCCGAGGCTGAAGGGCTGCTCACGCTCGAGCGCCGTTCGTACGAGCCCGGAGACATGACCGGCGCGATCCTCGTGATGTGTGTCGAGCCGGACGAGGCTGTGCGGCGTGCCGTCTTCTCGGAAGCCGAGGAGAGGGGCTGCCTCGTCAGCACGACTGACGTTCCGGACGAATCGAACTTCAGCACGCCGAGCGTGGTGCGCCGGGGCGCCCTCCAGATCGCCATCTCCACGGCGGGGCGGGTGCCCGAGGTCGCCAGACAGGTGCGCGGGATCCTGAAGGAGCAGTTCGGCGAGGAGTGGGCGGACTACGTGAGCCTCATGGCCGATCTCCGCGAGTTGGTGGCGGAACGCCTCCCCGAGGAGGACCGCGCTGCGGTCCTGGACGGTGTCGCAGCCTCCGAAGTGCTGGAGCGGATTCGCGACGGGAACGCTCCTGACGCCGAGGGTCTTCTGCGGGAGTTCGAGTCGAGACGACAGGAGTCCACTGATGCCGGGAGCATCGAGTCCGCCGATGCTGCGGCCGAACCGGGGAGCGTCGAGTCCAGCGAGGAGGCGCACGAGTAGGTGTTCGACGGCGCCAAGGTCGTCGTGACGGGCGGCAGCAGCGGCATCGGCCTCGCGACCGCGAAAGCGTTCGCACGCAGGGGCGCGCACGTAGGCATCGTGGCACGCGACGAGTCCAAGCTCGGGGCGGCGAAGGCCGCTATCCTCGACGTACGCGCCAGAGACGGGCAGCGGGTCGTGACCGCCAGCGGGGACTTGAGCGACTGGCGCGAGGCGAGGCGTGCACTCGGCGCTCTCGTCGACGCCGACCTCCAGCCGGACGTGCTTGTGAACTGCGCAGGCGTCATCATCCCGGGTGAGTTCACGGCCATGTCCCCGGAGGAATTCGATCGGAACCTCATACACGGTTTCGACAGCGTGGTGAACCCGTGCCGCGCCTTCGCTCCCGCCATGGTCGAGCGGCGCAGCGGACACATCGTCAACGTGTCCTCGGTAGCGGGGTATCTGGGCATCTACGGGTACACCGGATACGCCGCGGCGAAGTACGCGGTCATGGGGTTCACCGAGGCGCTGCGCTTCGAGATGAAGCCGCACGGCGTACGCGTGAGCGTCGTGTGCCCGCCGGACACCGACACGCCGGCGCTCGCACGTGAGAAGACCCTTCGGCCGGCCGAGACCGACAGGATAGCGGGCAACATCAAGGCGATCCCGGCCGAGCCGGTCGCCGAGTCCATCGTGCGGGGTGTCGAGACGAACAAGTACTTCATCATCCCGGACCTCACGAGCCGCATCTACTTCCGACTGAAGGGGCTGTGGCCCGAGCTCTTCTTCTTCATCGTTGACGGCGACATCCGCAGGTCGAGGCGCGAGCGCGGTCTCCGATGAGGGATGTCCGGCATGAGCTGCGTACGAGACTGCGAGGAGGGGCTGCGGTTCGATAGGCACGTTCGTGGACAGCGACCGTTGCGCGACTCCGAAATCCCTCGCGACCTGCTGTTCTTCGGCGGGAGCGGATTGCCCTAGGGGGTCAATCGGTGGTAAAGTTCAGAGGTTCAGGCATGAGGCAGGAGGTGCATGTGCATATGTGCGCGAATACCGCCCTCGCCGGGCCTGCTTGCCTGAACAACAATGCACCGCTCCGGCGAGGGCGTACCTATCTGGAGACCGCAACGGCGTGCTGAGGCGAGACTGACGACATGCACTTGACGCTTGTTGGACTGAGCCACAAGACCGCCCCGATCGAGATCCGGGAGAAGCTCACCTTCCCCGCGCATCGCCAGGAGGAGGCGATCGCGCTTCTCACGTCTTCGTCCGAGGTGGCCGAGGCCGTCATCCTCTCCACGTGCAACC
>CAYWCB010000042.1:0-12207 GCA_964456615.1 uncultured Eubacteriales bacterium
TTGGTGACGACCAATGCCATCAGACCGCTCCGTTGCTGTCCTTGTTGCCGCTCGCGCATGGCCGCGCGTCCCGGCGGCCTCGCGAGTGCGGACTAGTGTAGCATCGGCGGACGCCCGGTACAGCGCGAAAGAGCAGGTACGCGCCTGTTTCGAGCACGGGCCGTTGCCGGGCGACGCCGACACGCGTCCACCGCGTGTTCTCCGTCGCTACTCCGCCTCTGTGCCGCCGCCGGAGCCGGCGGCGGCACCCTCTTCGCCCCAACCGCGCACGACGTCGCAGAACAGAGCGACGATGCGCGCGTCGAACTGCGTCCCGGCGCACCGCTCCAACTCGGCAAGGGCGTCTGCTCGCGCCATGCCCTTCCGGTACGGCCGGTCGGAGACCATCGCCTCGTGAGAGTCGGCGACCGAGAGGATACGCGCGAGCAGCGGTATCTCTTCGCCGGCGACGCCGTCAGGGTAGCCGGAGCCGTCCCAGTGCTCGTGATGGTGGCGCACGATCGGCGCTATCTCCCAGGGGAACGCCACAGGCTCGAGGATCGTCGCGCCGATCGCCGGGTGCTCTCGCATCTGCGCCCGTTCTGTCTGGTCGAGGCGTCCGGGCTTGTGCAGCACCTGCTCGCTCACCCCGATCTTGCCGATGTCGTGCAGGTACGAGGCGAACTCGAGCGCAAGGTGTTCGTCTTCGGACAGGCCGACCCGTTCACCGACGGCTGCCGCGAACCTCGCAACCCTGTCCGAGTGCCCGTGCGTGTAGCTGTCCTTCGCGTCGATCGCGGCAGCGAGCGACCGCACAGTGGCCAGGTACGCCTCCTGCAGCGTCGCGTACCGCTCGGCGTTGGCCACCGCCGTGGCGCCTTGATTCGCGATGGTGGCGAGCAGGCGCACGTCATCGCTGCCGAAGCGGCGGTCCGTTGCATCGTCTGCAACCACCACGACCCCGTGCACGCCGTCGGCAGACGAGAGCGGGACCCCAATCGCGGCCGATGCGCCGGTGACCGAGTCGCGATTCCCAGTACTTCGCCCGGAGCGATTGATGACGAGGGGTCGACCCTGCTCGAGGACCCATTCGGCGACGGAGGAACGCCGGTCGCGTGTCGACTTGCTCCCAATCCCCCTAGTGCAGCGCAGGAATCTGGCTCCCGTCTCCCGATCGACGAGGACGATGTAGCCGAGCGGCGCTTGAACTTGGCGCACCGAGGCGTCGAGAAGCGTGTCGAGGACGTGGTCGAGGTCGAGCGAGGCGTTCAGTTCGCGGCTGATCTCGTAAAGCCCATCCGACCTCGAATCCATGGGTCCGCCTCTCGCATCGTCTTGACGTGATCGCTATGCAGGCGAGTCGGGTCACTCCCTAGGGGATCTCCTCGTACAAGAACCGCTGGAACCCCGCGAATGCGCCGCGAATCGCTTCCGGGGGACCGAGCTCAGTCACCGCGTCGGCCAGCGCCCCGTGGTACCGCAGCTTCAGCAGCTCGGCGAGCTTCTCCTGCGCAAGCTCATCTACGCCCTCGGCCACATAGTGCTCCAGCACGAACAGCAGGAACGCCTCCTGCCGCTCCGTGAACGTGGAAGCGATTCGCTTGCGCGCGTACGCAGCGCGCGTCTCGCGCGCGATCGGTGCGGACGCGTACGCAACGAACGCGAGCACGTCGTACAGGTCGCATGCGTCCGCCTCGATGATGTGCTGCGTCTCGGCGAGGGCCGCGCGGTTGAAGCCCTTCTCGGCGAGGCCCGTGAGGAGCGCCTCACGCGTGTCGGGCGCGCTCCAGATCCTCCTGAGTTCATCCTCGTCGTGGAAGAACTCCGGCAGCGCGCCGAAGAGCGACTCCAAGAACTGCGCCGCCGACATCGGCCGACCGTCCGCGCTCCAGAACGTCGTCGCCACCATGCTCTGGATCTGGCGCTCCTTGCCATCCGCGAGCCGCACAACTACGCGCCTCGGGCGAGCCTCCTCGTCGCCGTCGAGCACCGGCCCGGGCTCAGGTTCCTCACCCGGCGGTGTCGGCCCCGGCTCCGGCCTTGGCTCCGGCTCTATCGGCTCCCCGTCCCATTCCGGATCCGCGAAGTGCCGGTGCGCCTGCACGAAGTCGTAGATCGTGAAGTAGTCCTTGCCGTCGAAGAGCCGCGTGCCGCGCCCGATGATCTGCTTGAACTCGATCATCGAGTTGATGGGGCGCATGAGCACGATGTTGCGCACGTTTCGCGCATCCACACCCGTAGAGAGCTTCTGCGAAGTGGTGAGCACTGTCGGGATTGTCTTCTCGTTGTCCTGGAACTCGCGCAGGAACTGATCGCCGAGCGCCCCGTCGTTCGCCGTCACCCGCACGCAGTAGTTGGGGTCGGCGCTCGCCTTCATCTGGTTCACGAGGTCGCGCGCCGCGAGTGCGTGCTCCTGCGTCGCGCAGAACACGAGCGTCTTCTCTGACTGGTCGATCAGGTCCATGAACAGTCGTACGCGGTAGCGCTCGCGCTCGCGAATCTCGATGACGCGATTGAAGTCGTCCTCGGAGTAGAGGCGACCCTGCTCGATCTCGCCTTCCACCACCCAGTCGTCCGAGGTGTAGACGTACTCGTCGAGCGTCGTCGCGATCTGCTTGACCTTGAACGGCGTGAGGTACCCGTCGTTGATGCCGTCCTTGAGCGAGTACGTGTAGACGGGCTCGCCGAAGTAGCGGTAGGTATCGACGTTGCCCGTCCGCTTGGGCGTCGCCGTCATGCCAAGCTGCACGGCTGGCTCGAAGTACTCCATGATCGCGCGCCACGTGCTCTCGTCGTTGGCGCCGCCGCGGTGGCATTCGTCGATGACGATGAAGTCGAAGAAGTCCGGCGGATACTCGCCGAAGTACGGGCTGCCCTCCGGACCGCACATGAAGGTCTGGAAGATGGTGAAGAAGATGCTCGCGTTCTTGGGCACCTTGCCTTTCTGGCGAATGCTCGCCGGGTCGATGCGCACCATCGCGTCTTCCGGGAACGCCGAGAAGGCGTTGTAGGCCTGGTCTGCGAGGATGTTGCGGTCGGCGAGGAAGGAGGACCCGCGGGCGTCGACCGCCGTCCCGCTGGAGGTTCCACCGGCTCTGGAAGAGCTTCCATGCGACCTCAAAGGCGACGAACGTCTTGCCGGTGCCCGTAGCCATGGTGAGTAGGATTCGCTGATTGCCGAGCGAGATTGCCTCCAGCACCCGGTCGATGGCGACGTCCTGGTAGTAGCGCGCCGGCATCGTCCCGCCGCGGTCTTCGAGCGGGATCGCCGCGAAGCGGTCGCGCCACTCGTTCGGCTCCGCAAACGTGCGGTCCCAGAGCTGTTCGGGCGTCGGGAAGTCCGAGACCTCGCCTTCGATGCCTGTCGCCATGTCGATCTCGTAGATACCGAGACCGTTCGCCGAGTAGGTGAAGCGAACCGAGAGCCTGCCAGCGTAGTCCTTTGCCTGCCCGACACCTTCTGTGAGCGGCGCGGTATCCGGCTTCGCCTCGACGACGGCCAGCTTGGTGTTGCGGAACTCAAGAACATAGTCAGCCGCGAGTGGGAGCGCCCGCCGCCCGCTGCGTCCTTCGAGCCGACCGAGCGTGATCGGGAACTCGCGTCGGATGCGCGCGTCCTGCGTCGCGGCCCACCCGGCGCGCGCGAGCGCAGGGTCGATGAGCTCGGCTCTGGTCTCGGCTTCGTTCACTGTCGCACCTCGTCCGCACCGAATAGCGAGCCCGGATTCGCTAGATCGGCTACAGGCACGGCCTCGACCCGCTCGCCGAGCGGATAGCGCTGGCCGCCAGGGTAGAGAATCGCGACGCGTTCGAGATCGAGGTCATCGAACGCGCTCCGGATGGATGGCGTGACCTTGGGCGCATCGGCTCGCTTGCACTCGACCCCAAACAGCCTGTCGCCGCGCTGCAGGATTAGGTCGATCTCCGCACCTTGGTGGGTTGCCCAGAAGTGCGCCTGGTCATGTGCCTCGCTCGCGAGGACTTGCTCGATCGCGAACCCCTCCCACGATGCTCCCAGCTTGGGGTGCGTCAGGAGCTGTTTGGCGGTGTCGATGCCGAGCAGCCGATGCAGCACCCCACTGTCGCGTACGTACACCTTCGGCGATTTCACCTGGCGCTTCTTCAGGTTCGCGTGGTAGGGCTGGATCTGGCGGACCATGAACGCATCGGTCAGCAGATCGAGGTGGCGCCGAATCGTGGGCTGGCTCAGGTTGAGAGCCCTGGCTACCTCGTTCGCATTCCATGTTTGCCCGTGGTAGTGCGCAACGATGGTCCACAGCCGTCTGAGCGATGTCGCGGGAACGCTCACTCCCCACTGGGGCATGTCACGTTCGAGCAGCGTCTGAATGAATTCGTCGCGCCACGCGACGCTGTCGGTCTCCGTGGTCGCGAGGAATGAGCGCGGGAAACCGCCTCGCCGCCAGAGCACATCCTGGCTGTCCGCACCGACTTCGTCGAGCGTGAATCCGCCGATGGTGAGGCGCTCGATCCGGCCAGCGAGACTCTCTGAGCTCTGATGCTCCAATTGGCCCGACGCGCTGCCCAGTATGAGGAATCGGGTCGTCATGGGCCGTCGATCTACCAACACCCTGAGAATCGGGAAGAGATCGGGGCGCCGCTGGATCTCGTCCATGACAACCAGTCCTCCGAGTGGTTCGAGCGCCGTCATGGGCTCATCAAGCCGTGCGAGGCTGGTTGGATTCTCAAGATCGAAGTAGTTGATCGAATCTGGATCCACGAACTCGCGCGCAAGCGTGGTCTTGCCACACTGACGCGGTCCTGAAAGCACGACCACGGGAGCACGCCTCAGGGCCACATGAATGCGATCGAGAATTGCTGAACGCGCAATCATGTGCGAAGCGTACCATGAAAGTTCAAACCATAGGTTTGATTTTTCATGGTGCTGTCGGTGGAAGACGCCGTGGGCCGAGGATCGGCCTTGCGGACTCTTCGGCGGCTCCTCTCAAAACGCAGTAGCCTCGCTTTTCTTCTTGGGAAGCCCCAGCGCTAGGAGGTTCCCCGAGAAGGCCTGGCCCAGCATCGACGCCTTAAGCTCGTCGAGCGCTTCGAGCTTCCGCCGGTAGGTGAGTTCCAGCCGGCGAGTGTGATTGCCGAGCTGCAGGCAGTGCTCGACGATTCGTCGCTGCTCATGGACGTCCGGGACGCACACGTGAAAGGCCTTGACCTCGGGGAAGTAGATCGTCTGATGCACCGAGCCGCTCGAGTAGCGAAGCAGCCCCTTCCGTCCCTCAGCGAGGAACAGACGCTGGAGGAAGTCGGGATCCAAGCAGTCCGAGCAGACCCAGTTGACGAAGTCCTGGCTGGTGGCCATCGGCCGATCCATCACGACGACGTAACCCACTGCGGCGGTTCGTGAAAGACAGACGGTGCCCTTCGGCAGAACGCGCGCAGACGAGTGCTTGATGCCGAGCGAGTTCGTATGCTCAGCGGTGTCGCTGATTCGCCCCCCGTGATGCTCGCGCGCGTCGCCAAGGGTTATCCAGGGTACGTCCCCGCCCCACCACTCGGGATGACGTCTGCTGGGGGTGTGCCCGGACTCGAGTCTCGCCACTTCCGCCAAGCTGACCCACCGCCAACCAGGGGATGTTGGTGTCGACGGCATGCCCACGGCCAGCGACAGCACTGGTGGGATGGGTCGAGTGGTGGCGCGGCGCCCACCGGTCCTTGTTTCACGCGGGTCGCGATCTTGTGCCCGGCGGGGCGATACCTCGTTCTGGCTCAGCGGGCTACGCACCGAACTCGGAGCATTCAACCGCTCCGTGCGCGGAGCGGGCCTGCGCAACCCTCCGTTCGGATGCGAGAAGAGCGATTGAAGGCAGTGGTCAAAGACGCAACGAGCGTCCTTCTCGTTCTTGTGGGTGTGCGTCTTGGCCTCTTCGATTCGCTCGAACGCCTCGTCGAGGACGGCGGCGATTCGCTGCTGCTCGGCAAGCGGTGGAATGACAATCGGAAGTCCTCGAAACGCCTTGGTGTCGAGGTTCCTCTGGGCCGAGCCTCGCCCGAGGGCGAAGATCGCATCGTTCAGAGCGAGGATCTCATAGTCGAGGAATCTGGGGAGTATTCGATCGTCTGCGGGCGCGACGGTCAGCCCGCTGTCGTTAAGAAAGAACTTCCCGTCGACGAATCGCGTGCACTGCTCGGACATCGCAAACCGGCTGACCACCAAGCGGTCTCGGCGATTCCAGGCGTCGGCCTTGAAGGTCTCGCCTCCGCCGCCGTACACCGGATAGACGCTTCCACCGTCCCGCTTGCGAACGATTCGGGTTCCGTACTCGACGGCGCAAACGTCCCCCAGCCGCGCCGTCTTCCACCCCTCAAGCGTCACAGCAACGCCCGAATCCGCTTGATCGCCTCGGCGGCCTCGGCGTCGAGCCGCTCGATCTCGTCGAGGATCTCCGCTGGATTCCGATGCTCGACCTCGTCGCCCCCGTTCGGGTTCCGCACCGAGAGGTCGAATGTGGTCTCATCGATCTCGGCGACGTCCACACTCCAGCTCTTCGGCGAGTCCGCCTTCGTCTTCTGCAGCTCGACGAACTCGGCCAGATCGGCGTCGTTCAGCGGACTTGTCTTGCCCAAACTCCGACCGGGATCGAGCTGGTAGTACCAGATGCG
This sequence comes from uncultured Eubacteriales bacterium, assembly GCA_964456615.1. Classification (GTDB taxonomy): domain Bacteria; phylum Actinomycetota; class Coriobacteriia; order Anaerosomatales; family CAVRZR01; genus CAVRZR01. Next base: position 6,613 of record CAYWCB010000042.1, read on the forward strand.
CTTCGTCGGCGCGCCCTTGTCGAAGAAGAGCACGACCGTCTTGACGCCCGCGCCCTGAAACGTCCCGCTCGGACAGTCCAGCACGGTGTGCAGGTCGCAAGACTCGAGGAGCATCCTTCGCAGGCTCACCGACGCGTTGTCGGTGTTCGACAGGAACGTGTTCTTGATGACCACGCCCCCTCGCCCGCCCGCGCGCAGGATCTTGATGAAGTGCTGGAGGAACAGGAACGCTGTCTCGCTCGTCTTGATCGGGAAGTTCTGCTGGACCTCCTTGCGCTCCTTCCCGCCGAACGGCGGGTTCGCCAGCACCACATCGAAGCGGTCGCGCTCCTGGATGTCCGCGAGGTTCTCGGCGAGCGTGTTCGTGTGCACGATGTTGGGCGCCTCGATGCCGTGCAGGATCATGTTCATGATCGCAACCGCGTAGGCGAGACTCTTCTTCTCCTTGCCGTAGAACGTGCGCTCCTGAAGCGTCGCGAGGTCGCTTGTCGAGAGGTCGAACTTCGCGCTCAGATATTCGTACGCCTCGCAGAGGAATCCCGCCGAGCCCACCGCTCCGTCGTAGATGGTCTGACCGATCTCAGGCGCGACCACGCGCACGACCGCACGGATGAGCGGGCGCGGCGTGTAGTACTCGCCGCCGTTTCGCCCAGCGTTGCCCATCCGCTTGATCTTGTCCTCATAGAGCGCCGAGAGCTCGTGCTTCTCTGTCTGCGAGCGGAAGCGCAGCTCGTCGATAACGTCGATGACCTCGCGCAGGTTGTAGCCGCTCTGCAGCTTGTTCTTCAGCTCGCCGAAGACCTCCCCGATCTTGTACTCGATTGTATTGGGGTCACTCGCGCGCTGCTTGAAGCCGAGCAGGTATGGGAAGAGGTCGCCGTTCACAAAGTCGCGGAGGTCATCGCCTGTGAGCGCACGGTTGTGGTCGATGGCGCCGCCCAGCGTCTTGGGCGCCGCCCACGTCTCCCACCGGTGCGCCTCGTCGAGGATCCGCGCGTACTCGCGACCAGCGAGAGCGGCCTCGGTCGCCTTGTCCTGCTCGAGTGCATCGAGGTACTTCAAGAAGAGCAGCCACGACGTCTGCTCCGTGTAGTCGAGTTCGCTCGAGCACCCCGCGTCCTTGCGCAGGATGTCGTCTATGTTCTTGAAGGCCTGCTCGAACATGGGGCTCCAGATCTTCTCGGTCTTGAAGCGGACATCCACAGGATACCGTTCGGCGCGACATGAAGAAGAACAAGAAGAAGCGACGGGCCCCGCCGAAGCGGGGCCCGATAGACAGCCGGTTGTCATTGACGCCGTTCGCTGAGGATCCCTACTCGGCCACCCCGCACCGCTTCGTGATGTAGGCCCAGTAGTCGTCGACGTCTTGCTGGATCTGCGCGAGAAGCTCGGCGTTCTCGGGCTTGAAGAGGTGCTTGAAGCGCCCTTGCGGCTTCAGGTAGTCCTCGATGGGCTTGGGCTTCGCAACCTTGTTGTTGAGCGTCCACTCCCCGTTCTCGACCTCGAACAGGGGCCATATGCGCGTTTGAACGGCCGTCTTCGCGATCTCTACAGAGACGTTGTAGGGCGTGCGCCAGCCGCGCGGGCACGTCGCGAGCACGTTCAGGAACGCAGGCCCCTCGACGGCGAATGCCTTCTCGGCCTTGTTCGTCAGGTCCTTCCAGTAGCCGATCGAGGCCTGTGCGGCGTAGGGAACGCCGTGGTCGGCGATGATCGACGTGAGGTCCTTCCGCCGCTGGATCTTGCCCTGCTGCACCGAGCCGACCTCGGCAGTCGTCACCCACGCCCCGCGAGGCGTCGCCGACGAGCGCTGGATGCCGGTGTTCATGTACGCGCCGTTGTCGTAGCACACGTAGACCATGTCGTGCCCGCGCTCCATCACGCCAGAGAGCGCCTGCAGACCGATATCGTACGTGCCGCCGTCTCCGCCGAAGGCCACGAACTTGACCTTCTTGTCGGCCGGGATCTTGCCGGCGCGCTTGAGGCCCTTGAACGCGGCTTCGACGCCGGAGATCGTCGCCGAGGAGTTCTCGAAAGCGTTGTGGATGAAGGACGTCCGCCATGACGTGTACGGATAGATCGACGTGGAGACCTCGAGGCAGCACGTCGCGCATCCTGCGACGATAGGCTCCTCGCCGGCCGCGAGAAGGATCTGCCGCACGGCGATCGACGCGCCGCAGCCTGCACAGAGGCGATGGCCGCCCGCGAGACGGTCCTCGCGATGAGTGAGCTCTTTGAGATTCGGCATTCGATCCGCCTTCCTACCTGACACCGAGGTAGCTCAGCCGCACGGGCTTCTCCGCCCCGTTGGCGAGATCGGACAGGTCGTTGTAGACCTGGCGCATGTGGTCGAGCTTCATATCGCTTCCGCCAAGTCCGTAGATGTAGTCGATGACCGGGATGCGGTTCTCAAGGTCGTAGAGCGCGCTCTTCACCTCGAGGTAGAGCGGACCGCCCTCGGCGCCGAAGGAGTCCGAGCGGTCTAGGACCGCTACGGCCTTGCAGTTCGCGAGTGCGGCGGCGATCTCCGCGAGAGGGAATGGGCGGAACACGCGAACCTTGAGCACGCCCACCTTCGCACCCTTCGCGCGCAGCTCACGCGCGACGTGGCGCGTATTCCCGGCGTTCGATCCGATGACGACGATCGCCAGCTCGGCGTCCTCCATGCCCCAGCCTTCGACCATGCCGAAAGGCCGTCCGCTAATCTTGGACCACTCCTCGCCCACTTCTCGGACGACGGCGGCCGACCCGTCGATAGCGTTCCGTTGCACCTTCTTGAACTCGAAGTACGGCCCGCCTAGCCCTACAAAGTTGCCGTGCGAGACCGGGTTGTCCACGTCGAGCAGCGCGTTCTCGGCCTCGTACTCGCCGACGAACGACGTCACGGTCTCGTCGTCCATGATCTCGGCACGGTCGATCGAATGCGTGGTGATGAAGCCGTCGAGGCAGCTCATGACCGGCAGCAGCACGTCGGGGTGCTCGGCGATGCGGACCGACATGATCGTGTTGTCGTAGGCTTCCTGGGCCGTCTCCGCGAAGAGGATGATCCAGCCGGAGTCGCGAGCGCCCATGACGTCGGAGTGGTCGCAGTGGATGTTGATCGGCGCCGAGAGCGCGCGATTCGTGTTGACCATGACGACCGGCAGGCGCAAGCCGGAGGCGACGTAGAGCATCTCCCACATCATCGCGAGGCCCGGTCCACAGGTCGCCGTCATGACGCGGGCGCCGGCCGCCGAGGCACCGATGCACGCGCTCATCGCCGAGTGCTCCGACTCGGCCGTCACGTACTCGGTGTGGACGCGGCCGTTGGCCACGAACCGCGCGAACTCCTCGACGATGGACGTCTGCGGAGTGATCGGGTAGGCAGCCACCACGTCAGGGGCACACTGGCGCATGGCGTTGGCCACGAGCACGTTGCCCATTGTGGCGATGGTCTTCTGCTCGGGCATCTACATCGCCTCCGGTAGCTCGCAGCCTTCGGGCACCATCGTGATCGCGTCGGCCGGGCACTCGTTGGCGCACACACCGCAGCCCTTGCAGTGATCGAGGTCGAACGCCGTGACCTTCTCGTCCTCGACGACGACCGAGGTGTCGGGGCATACGATCCAGCAGATGAGGCACTGCGTGCACGTCTCTTCGGAGCGCTCTGGACGATCGCTGCGCCAACCGCCCGTGTTGTAGTACTGAGAGTTGCCGGCTTCTGGAATCACCGCGCCACGGGGAAAGTCCTCGGCCCTCCAGGAGTCGATCTCGCTGATATCCCACTTCACGCGACCTGCACCTCCTCGTACGCACGGTTGACGGCCCGCAGGTTCGCGTCGACGACCTCCTGCGAGAACTTCTTGCCGAAAGTCTTCTCGACGTGACCGCGAAGCTGGTCGAGGGTGAACAGGCCCGTGACCCGCGCGAGGGCGCCGATCATCGGCGTGTTCGGCATGTCCCGCTTGAGGGTGTCGAGGGCGATCCCGGACGCGTCGATGCACGCCACGTCGCCACCCTCGATCTTCAGCGCCTTCCGCAGCTGCTCGGGCGGGCTGCACGTATTGACGATGACCGCGCCGCCGGGCATGAGACCCTTGGTCACCGGTACGAAGGTGAGGAGCGTCTCATCGAGCACCACGACCACGTTCGGGTTCTCGATGTTGTTGTGGATCTCGATCGGTGCGTCGCTGATCCGCGTGAACGCCTGGATTGGTGCGCCCATGCGCTCGGGCCCGTACTCGGGCATGGCCTGCATGTACTGGTCGAGCTCGAGCGCTGTCTCCGCGACGAGCTTCGCGGCCGTGACCGCGCCCTGACCGGCGCGTGCATGCCAGCGGATCTCGGTGAGCTCCTGCATGCGATCTCCTCTCTGGACTTCAGTGCCCGCGATACCGGCAAAGGGCACGCACTCCTCACCCAGCGGGCGGCAGGCGAGACACATAAGGATAGATGCACCTTCGGGGCGGACCCGCATGGCGCCTGCTCGGCGCGGCGAGCGGTAGTGTACGGTCGGTGAACGGTAGGAAGTGATGCTACACCATTCGCTCGGGCGCCGCCCCGCCTGCCGTCGGCGCCAGCGGAGGGGTCAGAGTTCGCGGCGGGCCTGGAGCGCTCGGCCGAGCGTCACTTCGTCCGCGTACTCCAAGTCTCCTCCAACGGGGAGACCGGAAGCGATCCTCGTGACGCGGATGCCGAGGGGCTTCACGAGCCGAGCGAGGTACAGCGCCGTCGTTTCCCCTTCCGTATTGGGATTCGTCGCGATGAGGACCTCGGAGAACGACTCGTCCGATAGGCGCTCGATGAGCTCCCGCATCCGCAGCTGCTCGGGACCGATGCCGTCGATCGGCGAGATCGCCCCGTGGAGCACGTGGTAGAGGCCGGAGAACTCGGCCGTGCGCTCGATGGCGGCGACGTCCCTCGGTTCCTCGACGACGCAGATGATGCTCGCATCCCTCTCGGGGTCTGCGCACACGCCGCAGACCTCGCCCTCGGCGAAGTCGAAACAGCGCGGACAGAAGTGTACCGTCCGTTTCACTTCGACGATCGCGTCGGCGAGGCGCTGTGCTGACTCCGCGTCCGAGCGCAGGATGTGATACGCGATGCGCTGCGCCGACTTCGGGCCGATGCCCGGGAGCCGCTCGAGCTCCTCGAGCAGTCTCTCGATCGAGGGTGCGTAGCGCATGGGGCGCTAGAGGCCGAGACCGGGGATGTTCATCCCGCCGGTGACGGCCGCCATCTTGCCCGCCGCGAGCTCTTGGGCCATTCGAAGCGCCTCGTTCATCGCCGCAGCGGTCATGTCCTGCAGGAGCTCGACCTCGTCCGGGTCGACCGCACCCGGATCGATCGTGACCGATACGACCTCGAGATCACCGCTCATGACCACCTTGACGGCGCCCCCGCCCGCCGAGGCCTCGACGCGCTCGTCCTTGAGCTCCTCTTGTACCTTGGCCATGTTGGCCTGCATCTTCTGGGCCTGCTTCATGATGTTGTTGATGTTCACTGCTCGTCCTTCCAGTCGGGCGATTCGTGTGTGTGCTCTCCGATGATCTCCGCTCCCAGCCCGTGAACGAGGAGGCGCTCGATGTCGTCGCTCGGTTCCGGCGGCGGGGTGCT
>CAYWCB010000043.1:0-3058 GCA_964456615.1 uncultured Eubacteriales bacterium
CGAGCCCGTTCTCGTAGAGGGGGTCACCCTCCATGTCGAAGAAGAGATCGCCCTTGCTCGGCGGCGGCAGCAGCGCGAAACCGCGCGACGGCTCCGACTCGAGCACCTTCCACGCATGGCCGTTGAGCCGAAGATTACGGTTGGAAGGGACGATATCCGCGTGCGGTTCGATGTAGAGAAGGAAGACTGAAGCTCGACCGAAGCGTTCGGCACCAAGCGTGCGGTATACTCTTCCAGCGCTTCACCTACGTAGACCCGACGCACACACGCAGCCGGGCCGCCACGCGGCCTCTACGACACAGCCACAGCAGTGGGGGCACTAGTGGAAGTCCTCAAGGTCTCGAGCAAGTCGAATCCGAACGCCGTCGCCGGTGCGCTCGCAGGCATCGTGCGGGAACAGGGGGCCGTCGAGGTCCAGACCGTCGGCGCGGGGGCGCTCAACCAGGCGGTCAAGGCGATCGCGATCGCACGAGGGTTCGTCGCGCCGTCGGGTGTGGAACTCACCTGCATCCCGGCCTTCGCCGACATCGAGATCAACGGCGAGGAGCGAACGGCCATCCGGCTGTTGGTCGAGCCGAGAGACATGAACCGCTAGCGATCCGACACGTCTCGACCGGACGTCTCGCACGAGGCGCAGGGAGGGTACATGCGGGCCGACCTCCATGCGCACACGACGGCCTCGGACGGATCCCTCTCTCCCACGGAGCTCGTCGCGCACGCGCGCGAGGTGGACCTGGACGTGCTCGCCATCACCGACCACGACTCGGTCGACGGCATCGCCGAGGCGGTCGCCGCCGCTTCCGGCACGATCCTTCGGCTCGTGCCCGGTGTCGAGCTCTCGGCCGTGTGGCGCGGACGCGACGTACACGTGCTCGGCTACTTCGTGGACTACGCCGACCCCACTCTGCTCTCTCACCTCGAAGACCTTCGTGCGGCCCGCCTGCGTCGCGCCGAGACGATAGTCGCCTCGCTGAGAGAAGCCGGATACGACATACGCATCGACGACGTCCTGGCGCTTGCGGAGGGAGGATCGGTCGGCCGGTCGCATGTCGCCAGGGTGCTCGTGGACGGCGGGCAGGCGGCGTCGGTCGCCGTAGCGTTCCGCGAACTCCTCGGCAGGGGCTGCCCCTTCTACGTACCGAAGGACGTCCGCTCGCCCACAGACGTGCTCGAAGTGGTTCGGTCCGCTCACGGCGTACCCGTCCTTGCCCATCCCGGAGTCACGGGAGTGGATGCTCTCATCCCGTCGCTTGTCGGCGCGGGTCTGGCGGGCATCGAGGTGTACCACGCCGAGCACACCCCAGCGCAACGCGACCACTACGCATCACTCGCGCGAAGTCTCGGTCTCATCGCAACAGGCGGTAGCGACTATCACGGCTCCGAGGTACACGCGCTGGGCCTCGGCAGCGTCGACGTGCCGGACAGCGAAGTGGAGCGGCTCCTGTCACGTGCGCCCTAGGAGCCAGCAGGCGCCCAACGTCTCCTCGGCAGAGCGCGTGCTACCCTGAATCGCCATGCGGACCTACCTGATGCGCACCTTCGGGTGCCAGATGAACAAACACGACTCAGAGCGCGTCTCGGGCCTGCTCGCAGCCTCAGGCCTCGCGCCCGTCTCCGCGGCCGAGGAAGCGGATGTCGTCGTGTTCATGACGTGCTGCGTGCGGGAGAAGGCGGACGAGCGTCTCATAGGACAGGTCGCGAGCCTCAAAGCGCTCAAGACGGTGCGGCCGCAGACACTCATCGCGGTGGGCGGATGCATCGGACAGCGTGACGGTGAGAAGCTGCTCGAGGCACTTCCCCACGTTGACGTGGTGTTCGGGACGCACAACCTCTCGCACCTGCCGCAGCTGCTCGACGCGGCGGCCGACAGGAGCCGTTCGGTCGTGGAGGTACTGGATTCGACCGACGAGTTCGCGAGCGACCTGCCGGCAGAGCGCGAGCATCCCTGGCACGCGTGGGTACCGATCACGGTGGGATGCGACAACTTCTGCTCGTACTGCATCGTGCCCTACGTGCGAGGTCGCGAGCGTTCCCGGGCCCTCGAAGACGTGGTCGGCGAGTGCGAACGACTCGCCGCCGAGGGCGTCCTCGAGGTCACGCTGCTCGGGCAGAACGTCAACTCGTACGGACGGGACCTCTACGGAGAACCTCGCTTCGCCGACGTGCTCCAGGCAGTCGCTGCGACCGGGATCGCGCGGATCCGCTTCGCCACGAGCCACCCCAAGGACCTCTCCGGCGAGACGATCCGGGTCATGGCCGAGACGCCTGCGGTCATGCGTTCTCTTCACCTGCCGGTGCAGTCGGGATCGGACCGCATCCTGGAGGCCATGCATCGAGGCTACACGCGCGCCCACTACCTCGACCTCGTCGAACGCCTCTACGATGCGATGCCCGACCTCGCGCTCTCGACCGACATCATCGTGGGCTATCCCGGGGAGACCGACGCCGACTTCGAGGATACGCTCGACGTCGTGCGTCGTGCCCGCTACGACCAGGCCTTCACGTTCATCTATTCGCCTCGTGAAGGTACCCCGGCGGCGCGACGCGCCGCGGAATGCGAGGTGGCGGGACACAACCTGCCTCATGCCGTCGTGCAGGAGCGCTTCGATCGCCTGGTGGAGCAGGTGCAACGTTCTGCCCTCGAGAAGAACCTCGACCTCGTGGGAAGCGTGCAGGAAGTGCTCGTTGAGGGCCCCAGCAAGCGGGACGAGTGCATGCTCGCGGGCCGCTCGGCAGGGAACAAGGTCGTCCACATGCCTCTGCCGGAGTCCAGAGGCGCGGATGAGTTCGCGGGCACCGTCCTCAGCGTGCGCATCGCACGGGCGCACACGTGGTTTCTCTCGGCCGAATTCGAGGGAACGAACGAGAAGTAGGCGGCGCTCTCCGGGAGGTGGTCGGCATGCCCGCCGGGACGTTCGGCATCATCGCGCCTCACCCGCCGATCATGGTCGAGGCCGTGGGGGGCCGCCAAGCGAGCGTCACCGCGCGTTCGGTGGAGGCGCTGCATGTTGCCGGGCGCGCTTTGGAGGCGTTCGATCCCGACACGGTGGTCATCATG
>CAYWCB010000043.1:3068-12111 GCA_964456615.1 uncultured Eubacteriales bacterium
ACCGCTGCTGGGGTCGCTCCCAATCCCGGCATCGTCATCATGTCACCGCACAGCCCCGCCCTTGCAGACGCGTTTCTCGTCGACACGGCCTCGCAAGCGTCCGGCTCGTTCGCGCAGTTCGGCGCACCCTCCGCCAGGTACGCCTACCGCGGCGACCCCGAATTCGCAGGCGAGCTCGTGTCCCGCATCGCTCGCGAGGGCATCCAGGTAGTGGATCGTGCCTCCGATGCCAGAATGGACTCGGGACACCTCGATCACGGGGTGCTGGTCCCGATGAGCTTCCTCGACCCGGAGGCCCGATGGCCGCTCGTCGAGCTGTCGCTTTCCTACCTGCCCTACGAGACCCATCGCAGGGTCGGTGAGCTGGTCGCGCAGACCGCGGAAGCGTTGCGTCGCCGCGTCGCCTTCGTGGCCAGCGGAGACTGCAGCCATCGGCTCAAGCCGGACGCTCCGGCAGGCTACTCTCCACACGGAACCGCACTCGACTCGGCGCTCGTCGACCACGTGCGGCGGGGAGACTTCGTCGGACTGATGCGTCTGGACGCCGAGATGGTCGAGGAGGGAGGCGAGTGCGGCCTCAGGTCGTTCGTCACACTGGGCGGGTTCGTCGGCCAAGGAGCGCCGACGAGCGTGCTCGCCTACGAGGGGCCGTGGGGCGTCGGGTACCTGACGGCGCTGGCCGGCGCAGACGCGATCGCCCTGGCGGGGCTCGAGCCGGAGTCGGATACGGACCGCCACGAGCCGCCCGCGAACAGCGGGGATCTTCGGTCGCCGGGCGATACCGGGGCCACTGAGCCCGGTCGCAAGGGGGGTAGGGCGGGGGAGCCCGAGAGCGAGATCGTGAGCCTTGCAAGGCGCGCGATCGAGGCGTACGTGCGAGAGGGACTGGAACTCGGACCCGAGCCGCTCGCGGACCCGTCCTTGCCCGTGCAAGCCGGAGCCTTCGTCAGCCTGCACTGCAACGGCCAACTGCGTGGATGCATCGGCACCATTCTTCCCACCCAGGACACGCTCGCCGAGGAAGTCGTCCACAATGCTCTACAGGCGGCGACGCAAGACCCCCGGTTCCCGCCTATGGCCCCGTCAGAGCTCGAGGAACTCGACGTCAAGGTCGACGTGTTGCGAGCGCCGGAGTCGTGCAGCATCGGCGATCTCGATCCGAAGCGGTATGGCGTGATCGTTTCCTCGGGTTGGCGTCGAGGGTTGCTGTTGCCCGACCTCGAGGGCGTGGACGACGTCCGGACCCAGGTGGAGATCGCGATGCGCAAGGCAGGCATCGGCCCGGGCGATCCCTGCAGCTTCGAGAGGTTTCAGGTTGAGCGATTCGAGTAGGCCCGATCGGGAGGCCGGTGTGGCCGACCGGCCCCGTGTGATCGCCGTCGTCGGTCCGACCGGGGTGGGGAAGAGCGATCTCGCCGAGAAACTCGCGTCCGTCCTCGGCGGAGAGATCGTCTCGGCCGACTCGATGCAGATCTACCGCGGCATGGACGTCGGCACCGCCAAACCCCCGGTCGAACGGCGCAAAGTGCCGTACCACCTCATCGATGTCACGGAGCCCGGCGAGCCCTTCTCGGCAGCGCTCTACCAACACCTCTCGCGCCAGGCGATCGAGGATATCGCGGCGCGCGGCCTCGTTCCGATCGTCAGTGGCGGAACGGGTCTGTACGTGCGCGCGGCCCTTGACGACCTTCGGTTCCCTTCGGGCGAGCGGCTCTCACCCGCCCGGAGCGACATGGAGGCGCTCGCCGCCGATATCGGTCCGGAAGCGCTGCACGAGAGGCTTCAGGCGATCGACCCCGAGAGCGCCGCGCTCATCCACCCCAACAACGTGAGACGCACGATCCGAGCGCTCGAGATGGCCGAGGAGGGCGTCTCATACGCGCATCAGGCTGCCGGGTTCGCCCTACGCGCCGCGTACTACTCCACGACCTACATAGGGCTTACCATGGATCGCGAGCGGCTGTACAGGCAGATCGACGAGCGTGTCGACGCCATGCTGGGGGCGGGACTGCTCGTCGAAGTCCGCCGCCTGCTCGACGAGGGCTTTCGGGGGGCTCTCACGGCGGCGCAGGCGATCGGCTACAAGGAGTTCGTCCCGGTCATCGAGGCCGGGGCTTCGCTCGAGGACGCGGTAGCCAAGGTCAAGCGTGCTACACGCCGGTATGCCAAGCGCCAACTCACCTGGTTCGGCGCGGACCCGCGGGTTCGATGGCTCGACGTCGCCGACCTGTCGCTCGCCGAGGCCGCTACTCAGGCACTTCGGCTGGTAGAATCGGACGCGCCGACCACGTCGTGACACGCCGGTCGCGCGCCTGCCCGCGTGGACCTCGCACTCGACCTTCCGCCACGCCCCCTCGACGCGCCGGGAGTTGCCCCACATGGAACTCGCTTTCACCAAGATGCACGGCCTCGGCAACGACTTCATCATCATCGAGGACCTGGACGGCTCGCTCGAGTTCAGCCCCGAGGCAGTGCAGTGGTTCTGCAACCGCCACTTCGGAATCGGGGCCGACGGCATCATCCAGATCCGCCGCGCCGCCTCCGCCGACGCGGACTTCAACATGCACTACCTCAACGCGGACGGCTCGCTCGCCGAGATGTGCGGCAACGGCATCCGATGCCTCGCCAAGTACGTCGCAGACCACGAGCTCATCGAGCGGGACCGAGACGAGATCGTGGTCGAGACGCTCGGGGGGCCGAAGCGGATCTCCCTGGCACGTGACGAGGGCGGCGACGTCGTCCTGGCGACGGTGGACATGGGAAGCCCCGGCCTGGCCGCCGAGGACATCCCGACCACCCTGACTGGGAACCCTGTCTTGAACGTTCCGCTCGAGACCCAAGCGGGCACGTTCGAGGTCACGTGCGTCTCGATGGGCAACCCGCACTGCGTCATCTGGGTCGAGGACGTCGAGACGGCTCCGGTCCACATGGTCGGGCCGATGATCGAGGAGCATCCGGCATTCCCTGAGCGCACGAACGTCGAGTTCGCCCAGCTGGCCGGGGACGATGCGATCCGGCTGCGCGTGTGGGAGCGCGGGTGTGGCGAGACCCTCGCGTGCGGAACGGGCGCGTGCGCCACCCTCGTCGCCGGTGCGCTCGGCGGCAAGACCGGCCGGGAAGCCACGATCGACCTGCCCGGCGGCGCACTGGCGGTCGAGTGGAACGAGGATTCGGGCCGCGTGCTCATGACCGGCTCGGCGGTCGAGGTCTTCAGTGGCGCGGTGCCCCTCGGCGAGGAAATCGACGAGACTCCTTCGGCGTGAGCGGGGCTCGCACCCGTTCGTCTCCGACGGCGCGCCGGCGGCATGGTGGTGTCTGCTACCATGACGCGAAGCGGACGGCCTGCCAGCGCCTTTGCGTGGGCGCGCCTGCTTCGCCGAAGGAGTGCTCCCAGCCCACCCGGAAGGGGATGTCCGAACCGTGAGGACCGCCAAGCGCATCGACGATCTGCCGCCCTATCTCTTCGCCGAGATCGACCGCAAGAAGGCGGCGAAGGTCGCACAGGGTATCGACGTGATATCGCTGGGGATCGGCGACCCCGACACTCCGACGCCCGAGCACATCGTCGACGCGATGGCGACGGCGATCCGCAATCCTGCGAACCATCAATACCCGAGCTACGTGGGTGCCCCGCGCTACCGGGCCGCTTGTGCTCAGTGGATGCGCTCGCGCTTTGGCGTCGAACTGGATTCCGAGACGGAGGTCCTCGCACTCATCGGCAGCAAGGAAGGCATCGCCCACCTGTTCACGGCGTTCGTCGACCCGGGCGACTACACCCTCGTCCCGGGATGCGGGTACCCCGTCTATCACACCGGCGGCATCATGGCCGGGGGTCTGTCGCACTGGATGCCCATGACCGAGGAGAACGGCTTCCTGGCCGACTTCGAGTCGGCACCACCAGACGTGCTCGCTAGGGCCAAGATGATGTTCATCTCGTACCCGAACAACCCGACGTCGGCGATCGCAACCGAGGAGTACTTCGACCGCGCGATCTCCTTCGCCCGCGAGAACGACATCCTGCTCGTGCACGACAACGCCTACTCCGAGATCGGCTTCGACGGGTACGTCCCGCCATCCGTACTCGAGCGGCCCGGCGCGCGGGAGGTGGCGATAGAGCTCTTCAGCTGCTCGAAGGCGTACAGCATGACCGGCTGGCGAGTAGCGTTCGCGTGCGGCAACGCAACAGCGATCAAGGCCCTGGGCACGGTGAAGAGCAACATCGACTCGGGAGTCTTCACCGCCGTCCAAGACGCGGCCATCGAGGCCATGCTCGGCCCGCAGGACTCTATCCGGGAACTCTGCGCCCTCTACCAGAGCCGTCGCGACCTCGTGATCTCAGCTCTCGCCAAGATCGGAATCCATGCCGCCACGCCGAAGGCCACCATCTACGTCTGGGCCAAGGTGCCCGAGGGATACACCTCCGCGTCCTTCGCCGAGAAGGTGCTCGAGGAGGCGAACGTGATCGTGGCGCCGGGCTCGGCGTACGGACCGAGCGGTGAGGGTTTCGTGCGCATCTCGCTCACGACGCCGGACGAGCGCCTGGAGGAGGCCGTCCGCCGCATCGAAGCGACGCTCTAGAGGCCCGACGCCCGGCCCTCGCAGCGATGAGTGGACGCTTCCAAGCAGAAGAAGTGGCGGCTCGGGTCGTCGAACGTGCGGTGCTGGTCGGCGTCGACCGCGGCCGCAGGGACTGGCCGATAGAGGAGTCTCTGGCGGAACTCGAGCGTTTGTCCGACACGGCCGGGCTCGAGGTCGTCGGCGTCGTGACCCAGAAGCTCGACAAGCCGAACCCTCGCACGTTCATCGGCTCGGGCAAGGCAGAGCAGGTCGCGGAGCTCGTGCGGAGCCAGGACGGCTCGGTCGTGGTGTTCGACGACGACCTCACCCCGTCTCAGCAGGCCAACCTCGAGAAGCTCATCCCCGACACGAAGGTTCTCGACCGTACCGCGCTCATACTCGACATCTTCGCGCTCCACGCCACGAGCCGCGAAGGCAAGCTTCAGGTCGAGCTCGCCCAGCTCGAGTACGTTCTGCCCCGGCTCAAGGGGATGTGGGGCCACTTGGAGGCCGAGCGTCTCGGCGGCGGCAGGGGAGCCCGATTCGGGGCCGGCGAGTCCCAGCTCGAGAGCGACCGCCGCCTCACGCGGAGGCGGATCTCCGAGGTGCGACGTGACCTCAGGGCGGTCTCCTCGGAGCGAGACCTGCAGCGAAAGAGGCGGGCACGAAGCGGCGTCTATCGCGTTTCCCTCGTCGGCTACACCAACGCCGGCAAGTCCACGTTGCTCAACCGGCTCACGAACGCCGAAGCACTCGTAGCGGACATGCTCTTCGCCACGCTGGACTCCACGACGCGCCGCATGGACCTCCCGGAAGGCAGGGAGATCACGCTCACGGACACGGTGGGCTTCATCAACAAGCTCCCGCACGGTCTCGTGGAAGCCTTCAAGTCCACACTCGACGAGGTGCGAGAAGCCGACCTGTTGCTGCGGGTGACCGATGCATCGCATCCACAGCTCGAAGCGCAGATGCAAGCCGTGCGCGAGGTGCTCTCCGAGATCGATTCGGCCGACAAACCCTACGTCCTCGTGCTCAACAAGGCCGACCTGCTCGCGCCGGACCAGCGCAAGGTGCTCGAGGCCCGCTACCCGCGCGCAGAGTTCGTCTCGGCGGCCACCGGTCAGGGCACTGATTCGCTCGTGTCGCGCATCGCCGAGGAAGCCGCCCAGGGTAGCATCAGTCTCACCGTGCTCGTGCCGTACACCCGCGGAGACCTGGTTCAACTCGCGCACGAACGCGGGAGGATCCTCTCGGAACGTCACACAGCGGCGGGGACGCGGTTGGTGGTGAGAATGCCCGCTGGAAGCGCGCACGAACTGGAACCTTTCGCCGATCACGGACCGGACGACGGGCCCGACAACGGCCGACGAGACGACGAGCCCGCCACCTCCTGACTCGGACTGACGTCCGCGATCCTACGAGCCCGTCCCACCTGGCAGAACGTCGAAGTCGACCTTCGACATGTCGTGAAGGGCGACCGCCACCTCGCCAGGCTCGATCCCCGGGGCCGCCGCCAGCCGCTCCCTGAGCATCCGGGCGAATGCGCGCTTGACGTCGTCGCTGCGCCCCTCGTACAGGAGCACCTCGACGAGCGTGAAGCGGTCGGTCCGGCACGCAGGAGTGTCGATGAAGCTCGGGCCGTCCTCAGAGATCCGCACCACCACGCGCTCGTCGGGGACCGACAGCCCGTCTACGATCGCCGTCCGGACCGCCGAGAGGAGCGCCTGCCTGTACTCGGCCGGCTTGGGACCCGTGACGCGTATGTGCGCGAGCGGCATCCTGCGCCGGCTAGAGACGACGGAAGAGCGCGACGACCTTGCCGAGCACACGCACGTTACGCGAGTAGAGGGGGTCGAGCGCCGGGTTCTCCGGCTGTAGCCGTACGCGGTCGGTCTCTCGGTAGAAGGTCTTCACTGTCGCCTCTTCGTCGTCGACGAGAGCCACGACGATGTCCCCGTCGTTCGCGGCGCTTTGCTGACGGACCACAACGAAGTCGCCGTCGAAGATGCCGGCCCCGATCATGCTGTCGCCGCGGATCCGCAGGACGAAGGCGGATTCGTCGGCGACCTCAGCAGGCAGAGGCATGGTCGCTTCGATGTTCTCCGCGGCGAGGATCGGCAAGCCGGCTGCCACCTGTCCCACCACGGGCACGGCTCGGATCTGGCCGTAGTCGACCCCACGCTCGGTGTCGCGGTAGTCGAGGACCTCAAGCGCTCTGGGCTTGCTCGGGTCCCGCCTGATGAAGCCCTTCTTCTCGAGGGCAGCGAGATGGGAGTGGACCGTCGATGAGCTCGACAGCTTCACGGCCTCGCCGATCTCCCTGACCGAGGGCGGGAAGCCCCTGCGGTGTATCTCTCCGCGGATGTAGTCGAGGATCTGCTGCTGCCGACCTGTCAGCTCGCGCTTGTAGGCCATGACGACCCCCTGAGGACGAACGTATGTACGCACTCGAGTGTAGAGCAGTCCTCCCGGACATGCAAACATGCGTTCGGTACCGGCCGATGTCTCGGCCACCACCTGGCTGCGGAGCCGTCTGCGGCAAGACGTGCTTGTAATCGAACATATGTTCGCTATCATGGTGTACGAACGCACGTTCGTATCTGTCCGGACTCCGGGTCCTTGCGATGTCATACCCGAGCGATAGGGTGCCCGCAGACCCAGGAGAACATCTAGCCAGAGGGAGTGACCGAACCGTGGCAACGCACGCAGCATCGAGTCGGGTCTCGCGCAGAGCAACGCAGCACCGACCGCCATCGGCAACGCCTCGGGAGCAGCACCTCTCGCGGGGGTTGGCAGGCGCCGACGAAGGACGGCGCCGCGGGTTGACCGGTGCGGAACGCCTCGTTCTGGTCGTGCTCGCGGCCGCCCTCGTGGTCTGCGCGCTGGCTTCGCGCCCCGGTACGCCGGAAGAGGTCCGCACCACTCGCATGCGCATCTCGGCAGGAGACACGCTGTGGGCGATCGCCGAGCAGAACGCGATCCAGGGGTTCACGACCGCCCAGACCGCGGACTTCATCGCCCGGCTCAACGGGCTCGGAACATCGACCCTCGTCCCCGGAAGGGAGCTCGAGGTCCCCGTCGCCGCAGCGACGACCGCCTACATCGCCTCGAGGTAGATCGCGTGGCGTTGATACCCTATATCTTGTGTGCTAGTGTGCTGAGCGAGCTAGATGTAGGGGTGATCCATGCGGTGCCCGTTCTGCGGTCACGGCGAGACCAAGGTCGTCGATTCGCGCGTTTCTGAGTCCCAGGACGCGATACGCCGACGCCGGGAATGCCTCTCGTGTCAGCAGCGATTCACCACCTACGAGCGTCGCGAAGACGTGCCGCTCATGGTCGTCAAGCGAGACGGGACCGCAGAGCCGTTCGACCGCTCGAAGCTCCTCCGCGGGCTCATCGTCGCCTCGGCCAAGCGCAACGTCGCGATCGAGCAACTCGAGGCGCTCATCAATGACATCGAGAGCGAGCTGCACAACACGTTCCGCTACGAAGTCCCCTCCACTCAGCTCGGCGACATGGTTCTCGCCCGCCTGAAGGGCGTCGACAAGGTCGCGTACGTTCGCTTCGCCTCCGTGTACAAGTCGTTCCAGGACCTCGACGAGTTCACCTCCGAGCTGAAGGGTCTCAGCTAGGCGTGACTTCAAGCGACCGTCCACGCACGGCACTACCGGTACAGAGGATCGATCCTCAGCTTCCGCTTCCCGCCTACGCGCACGAAGGAGACGCCGGGCTCGACCTCAGGTCGGCGGAGGATGCGACCATCCCCCCGTTCGGAAGGGTCCTCGTAGGCACGGGCATAGCCGTCGCGATCCCGGCCGGCTATGCGGGATTCGTACAACCGAGGAGCGGGCTCGCATTGACGTATGGGCTGAGCCTCGTGAACACGCCCGGCCTGATCGACAGCCACTATCGAGGCGAGGTCAAGGTCATCCTCATCAACCTCGATCCTGCGACGCCGATCGAGATACGACGCGGCGACAAGATCGCGCAGCTCGTGGTCCAGCCGGTCGCCGAGTGCGATCCGATCGAATCGCCCTCTCTGGAGGCTACCGGGCGAGGGGAGGGGGGCTTTGGAAGCACCGGCGTCTGAAGCGCCGCGCCTGCGTGTTGCCGCCCTCATGCGCATGGACGACCGCATCGTCTGCGCGCGTCACCGGGCCGGCACCGAGGTCTACCACCTTCTGCCCGGCGGTGGTGTCGGGTATGGCGAGACGCTCGAGTCCGCCCTCGAGCGCGAAGTCCTCGAGGAGACCGGGCTCGAGATCCGGGTCGGGGCACCGCTCTTCATCAATGACACCATCGACCCCAGCGGCGCACGACACGTGGTGAACCTCACCTTCGCCGCCGACGTGACGGGTGGAGAGGTAGCCACCCGCCCGGCGGACAGCCGGGTCGAGGCTGTGGACCTCGTGCATCCCGACGAGCTTCTCTCCCTCGATCTGCGGCCGCCGCTCGGCCCGTTCATCCTGAGCGCCCTGAAGGACCT
>CAYWCB010000044.1:0-11854 GCA_964456615.1 uncultured Eubacteriales bacterium
GAAGACAGCTAGCGGCTCAGAACGTCGCGGGGTCGACGCCAGGACGGAACGGGTCGACCACGGTCACCCCTTCGATGACCTGACCGTCCTGCAGGTCCTCCGTGATGAGGTAGCGTGCGCCTGACGCGACCGCGGCGGCGACGATCTGCGAGTCCCAGTAGTCGAAGCCGTATCGAGCCTTGATCTTCAGTGTCCGCTCGGTCGTGTCTGCGTCGAGCGATTGGAGAACCCAGGATTCCCGCATCGCGTTGGCTTGCTCGAGTGCGACCCCGACGCCGGCGCTGCGTTCCAGGACTACGAAGACCTCCGCGATCACTTGCGGCGACACCACACCGCTTCCGGAGGCGACAAGTGACCCAAGCACGTCCGAGGCCGTCGACCGTTTCGCCGTGTCGGGTGACTGCGCGTACAGGAACACGTTGGAATCAACGAAAACGGCCACCGCGGTATATCTCCGCCCTCTTCATAGGCTTCCACCCCGCGGGCAGCGCTCTGCTCAGCTCCTCAGCCCGCCTCAGGAACCGGTCCATCGCCTCCTCGCGCCTCTGTCGGTCCGCGTCATCTCCGTCGACGTACGAGCCAAGCGCGTCGCGCACGATCTCGGACTGGGACACGCCGCGGCGCCCCGCCATCTCCGCGAGACGTCGGTCGAGCTCTTCGGTGATACAGATCTGCTTGCGGACCATACGTGCCATGGTAGGGGTGCGGCCTTCCCAGGTTCTGAACCAGTTCTTCCCGCATCGCAGTAGGATGTGTAATACCAATGTGTAATGTACCACGGCTAGCGCACGTATGCGTTGCCGGGGGACCGGTCGGACACGAAGCGGCGCCTCGCGGTATCATCAGGCGCGCAGCGGTGGGCGGCCATGCGCTCACCGGCGCGATAGGTCATTCCAGGCGGAAGCTCGGCACTCCACCCTCGGGCGGCGCGCATTCGAACCGCCCGGAGAGCGCTCCTTCGAGGCTCCGGGCGGACGAGTGGTTGGCGTGACAGGTGAGTCGGTTTCGGGCACACCGCAACAGCGCGGCCGATGAGAAGGAGCCACATGAAGCATGCGCTCATCACCGGCATCACCGGCCAGGACGGCTCGTATCTCGCGGAACTCCTGCTCGACAAGGGCTACGACGTGTTCGGTCTCGTGCGTCGTTCCTCCACCGATCCCACGGACCGGATCGCGCACATCGCCGACAGAATCCACCTCGTCCCGGGCGACATGAGCGACCAGGCGTCCTTGCTCGACGCGGTCGAGGAGTCGAAGCCGAACGAGGTCTACAACCTCGCGGCGCAATCGTTCGTCGGCGATTCGTGGCGCGAGGCCGCCTACACGGGTGACGTCGACGCTCTTGGAGTGACGCGGCTGCTCGAGGCCATCCGCCGCATCAAGACCGACGCGCGCTTGTACCAGGCGTCGTCTTCCGAGATGTTCGGCAAAGTGCACGAGGTCCCCCAGAAGGAAACGACCCCGTTCCACCCCCGCTCGCCGTACGGGGTGGCGAAGGTGTATGGCTACTACATCACGCTGAACTACCGGGAGTCCTTCGGGATGCACGCGAGCAACGGCATCCTGTTCAACCACGAGTCCCCGCGCCGGGGCATAGAGTTCGTCACGCGCAAGATCAGCGACGGCGTGGCGAAGATTAAGCTCGGCTTGGCGACCGAGCTGCGGCTGGGGAATCTCGACGCGAAGCGCGACTGGGGTTTCGCGGGAGACTACGTCGAGGCGATGTGGCTCATGCTCCAGCAGGAGCAGCCCGGGGACTACGTGATCGCGACCGGTGAGACCCACACGGTGCGCGAGTTCTGCGAGATCGCGTTCGGCCACGTCGGGCTGGACTACGAGCAGTACGTGAAGGTCGATTCGCGGTTCGTGAGGCCCGCCGAGGTCGACCTGCTGCTCGGCGATCCGTCCAAGGCCAAGGCAGAACTCGGGTGGGAGCCCAAGGTGGATTTCCGAGGACTCGTCGAGATGATGGTCGACAGCGACCTGGCGAGGCTCTCGCGCTGAGCGGGCGGCGGGCGCGGGCGAACGAGGGCACATGACGAATCGCGCACTGATCACTGGGGTCGCGGGTCAGGACGGCATGTACCTCTCCGAGCTGCTTCTGGGGAAGGGCTACGACGTGTACGGGGTCCTGGGGTCCGGCCCGGGGGGCTTCGCGGAATGGGCGAGCCAGTGGCCGGGCAGGCTGCATCCGGTCGAGGCGGACATGGGAGACGCGGCGTCGCTTCTGGCCGTCGTCGAGGAGTCCGCCCCCGACGAGGTCTACAACCTCGCGGCCCAGTCGTGGGTCGCGGACTCGTGGGAGCGTGCGCTTGCGATCACCGACATAAACGCCGTGGGCGTCCTCCGACTGCTCGAGGCGGTCCGGACCGCGCAGCCGGACGCGCGCTTCTGCCAGGCATCCTCGGCGGACATGTTCGGACGCTCGGCCGAGGTCCCGCAGACCGAGTCCACGGCGATCCACCCACGCTCCCCGTACGGTTCGGCGAAGGCGTTCGGCTACTTCATCACTGTCAACTACCGCGAGTCTTACGGGATGCACTCGAGCAACGGGATCATGTTCAACCACGAGTCACCGCGTCGCGGCGTGCAGTTCGTGACGCGCAAGATCACCGACGCCGTGGCTCGCATCAAGCTGGGCCTGGCGAACGAGGTGCGGCTGGGCAATCTCGACACAAGGCGGGACTGGGGATTCGCAGGCGACTATGTCGAAGCCATGTGGCTCACGACGCAGCAGGACGAGCCCGGCGACTACGTGGTGGCCTCGGGCGACACCCACACCGTGCGGGAGTTCTGCGAGAAGGCGTTCGAGCGGGCCGGGCTGGACTGGGAGCAGCACGTCGTGGTAGACGAGAGCCTGTTTCGGCCGGCTGAGATCGAGGTGCTCGTGGGCGATCCGAGCAAGGCGCGACGGGTGCTCGGGTGGGAGCCCAAGGTCGGCTTCGAGGAACTCGTCGCGATGATGGTCGACGCGGATATCGAGCGGATGCAGGCGAAGACAGGTTGATGCGCGAAGGCGACTGCCGGCTCCGGGGCCCACGTTCCGGTCGAGAAGGGATCAGGCGCACCGTCGAGTCGCGGGAGGCCGATCGCGAGGGCTACGATGAGCAGCACCGACCGTACGCGGTCTGAGCCGACCGACCTCACACGTCACTCAGCGTTCGTGCCTTCCTCTATGAGGAACTGGCGGACTTCCTGCCGGGTCTCTTCGGCGCCGGGGGAATCCTGGGTCTCTGCGGTCAGCGCTTGGATGAGCAGCTGAACGCCGAGGATGACGGGGAGGACCGCGAGCATGACCGTCCCCGTCGGGGTAGCAACGTCTCGAGCCGCGTTGTGCGCCCACACGACGGCTCCGAACGTCCCACCGGCCGCGCACAGGACCAACCCGGCGATCGCGTAGGCGCCTATCGCACCGAAGTCCGCCATGAAGTACCTGCGCGTGACGCGGCGCCACCATCCGTACAGCAGGCGTGGGGGGAAGCCGGTGATGATGCGCGAGAGACGGATGCCGGACTCCTCGAAACCGTACGTCGTCGTCACCGGCACTTCGACGACACGTGCGCCCACGCGATTGAGTCGGAGCAGCATGTCGTTCTCGAAGAAGTAGTCGGTCGCGAGCGAGCGGTAGTCGATGATCGGAAGCAGGGCGGTTCGGATCGCGACGAAACCGCACTGGCTGTCGAAGACGTGCCAGTATCCGGACGCGACCTTAGTCATGAACGACAGCGCGACGTTTCCGAGCTTGCGCAATCTCGGCATGGAGACAGTGCCGCGCACGATCATGAACCGATTGCCCTTCGAGTACTCAGCACGTCCCGACAGCACCGGGCTGAGGAGGCGGCCTAGTTCGGACATGGCCATCTGGCCATCCGCGTCCACCTTGACCGCGACCGTGTCGCCGCCATCCAGCGCTTCGGCGAAGCCGTCGACCATCGCAGCGCCGACGCCTCCGTTCGTCGCACGCCTCACCAGGCGGATCCGCGGGTCGGACTGTGCCGATACCGCCGCCACCGTGCCGTCGGTACTCGCGTCGTCCACGACGATGATGTCGTCCACCCAGCCCGGCACGTCGTTGAGCACCCCGGCGATGTGCGCTTCCTCGTTGTAGGCGGGGACGACGATACCCACTCTGTGCTTGCCGAGCCTTATCAACTCCTCGACGCTGGCCTGGGCCTCGTGTGAAGACATGTTGCGCCCTCCGGTGATCTCCATCGTGCGACGTGCTACGGCCGCACCCTACCTGCCCACCCGAATGAGGCGGATCGACACGGGATCCGAGTAGGCCATGAACGGCTTCGACCTGTAGTCGAAGACGACCCAGTAGGTCCCGTCCTCGATTCTCTGCTCGACGAGCTGATTCACCTCCGGGGGAACGAGATCGCACAACAAGAGGCAGTCCCTGCCCTCGAGGTCGCTCGTCTCGATCGTCTTGTGGTAGAGATGCGACACGCGCACGCGCGATGTGTTCTGCAACCGCCATGGGTCGCTTCGCAGTTCCGGAAGGAACCCCAGATACGCATAGTCCGTGAGTAGGTCGCCGGCGATGGAGGGATCGCGCGCGAGGGCCGCATAGACCTTGGCATTGAGGTCCGGGTTTCCGATCCGTCGTTGCCGATCGAGCTCGATCTCTACGAGTTCCGGCGTGGGGAGCAGGGCTGCGGCTACCGCAAGGCAGATCGAGCCGATCGACGCCGCGACGGCTACCGCAGGACGCGGAAGCCGGCGTGACTCGCCCGAGACGACAAGACGCATGTCGGCATGCCAGCGCCGCTCGGCGAGCCCGCCGAACCCCAGCGCCGCCAGATAGGCCACCAACGGGACCATCGGGAGCCAGTTCCGGATGTCGTAGCTCAGGAAGCCGGCCCAAAGGAGCGAGTACGGCGCGAGAACGCCGAGCGCCACCCACCGCGCCCTGGGAACCTTCACTGAGAGGACGACGACCGAGACGAGCGCCGCCAGAGTCACCCAGGAACCGGGAAGCAGCGAGACGGAATGGAGCAGGCGTGTTGCGAGACCCAGATCGCCGGCGGCTGCCTCAACGGCCTGGGTCAGACCCGCCGCGTTGACCGCATCCCGGCCGGCGGCGAAGTCCAGGAACTTCAGCGCATACCACGTGCCCGGCACGAGCGCGAGCGAGCACAAGGCGAGCGCGCCTGACTTGAGCCAGTCGGCGGCGGAGAGCCGCACCCGGTTGGCCACGTGTCCCAGGATCGCCAACAGCAGGACGACTGCGAGCGCGTACGCGCCATTGGCCTTGGTCACGGCCGCCGCACAGGCGATCACGAGCGGCAGTGCGAGTTCGCGCCAGTCGGCCGGGCGCCTGTCGTTGCGCAGTTCGAGCAGGTAGAGCGCGGCGGTCGCCATGAACGTCACGGGTATGTCCACGTATCCGCCGAACGCATTCGCGTTCTTGGCGAAGAGGACACCCTGCAGCCCCCACACGGCGACGATGCAGAGAAGGAGCCCGACGAGGTACTCGAGCCGCCTCCGTCGGATGCCGACGTCAAAGAACATCGCCAGAATGCCGACGCCGAACAGCGGCATGATGCTGAGGGGGAAGAGCTGCAGCTCCGGGTTGCCGGCGATCAGGTACATCATCGACCAGTTCGCCGGGATCAGCTGCGGATAGAGCGCTACGTGCTGCGGGACCGAGCCCGAGTACCAGGCGTAGGCCCACTGGTTCCACGAGAAGATGGCATCCCAGGCGTCGAACACGTTGAACCTGAAGGCGGCCACCAGGGCCGCCAGGGCGGAGAGGAACAGCGCGGCGGCAGCGATGACCGTCACGTATCCCGCGAGCTTCCGGGGCTGTTGCCTCGCCGGGAGCTGGAGCTCGAGATCAAGACTGCTCGGATGGGACCTCGACACCACGAGCAGCGCGAGTGCGACGACCGCCTCCACTATGATGAGGACGAAGACGGCTGTTCGGGTGTAGGCGCCGAGAAGCGTGAGCGCGAATACGCAGAGGTAGTTCAGCAACAGGCTCAGTGAGAAGACCACGATCCCCGTCTCCAACAGGGACCCGGTTCCGGTCCTCGAAAGCCGCAGGGCGAGGTAGCCGGGCAGGAAGACGACTTGCACCACTGAAAGGGCGCCGAGCAGCATGATCCTCCCAAACGCTCGACCGATATCGCTCGGAACGGCCTGTGGTCACGTGCCGGCCACGGCGGCGTCTCGCATCAGGTGTTCTGTGCAGTGGTGGCGGCCCGGACTCAATGCCATTGTAGGCGAGCCGCGACCGGCCGCCCTAGTCCTCGTCTCCGCGGACAAGCGTTGGAACCCGCGCTGTCCGTGACCGCGAGACCGGTCGATCCGAGCCGCATGCGCTGTTCTTGAACGCCCCGACAGCCCGCTCTAGACTCGCTGCGTGGGGCAACGTAGGGATGGCGATATGAGCCGCTCTCTCCTCGCGACGGCTTCCGACTATCTCAAGATCAGCGCTATCCGGCGCATGTTCGGCATGCTGCGGATGCGTCGTGCCGAAGTGGTGCTGCTCGTCGTCTTCGCGGGTCTCTACGCCGTATTCGAAGGCTTCGGAATCAGCATGCTGCTGCCCGTGCTGCAGTATGTCGAGTCGGGTCCGGCGGTGGTGGAGACCGCGAGGGAGCTCCAGCTGCCGGTCGAGCGGGAGTGGGCGACCAACGTCTACTGGATGTACGGCGTGGTGCTCGACGAGTCCACGGGCATGGATGCCGCCGAGTTCGGCCGACGGCTCGCCGAGAAGGGCATCCAGGCGCGCCCGTTCTTCCTCAGCATGCACGAGCAGCCGGTCTTCCACGACATGGGGCTGTTCGCAGGAGAGGGCTACCCGGTGGCCGAGCGGATCGCTCGGCAGGGGCTGTACCTGCCGTCAGGTCTGGCGCTCACCGAGGAGCAGATGGCGGAGACGGTGGCGGCGGTGAGGGACGTGCTGGCGTGAAGTATCGAGAGCGTTGCGGCACGACTCGAAGGGGAGCAGGCTCGTGTGACGACGTGCGAGGCGCTGACGGGTAACGATTCCTAGGAAGGGCCCGGCGCGCAGTGCACAGACCGGACTCGGACGGAGTGAATGCATGGGACGTGCGGCATCCAGAGACGAGGTATTCGGGTGGTACGCAAGCTTCTACGACGCCCTGTATCGAGACAAGGACTACGAAGCGGAATGCGACTTCCTGGAGGACGTGTTCTCGCGCTACCAGGCCCATCCGATCCGCTCGGTCCTCGATCTGGGCTGCGGAACCGGGGGCCACGTCATGCCACTCGTGCGCCGCGGCTACGCGACGCTCGGCGTGGACCGCTCGGCCGAGATGATCCGGCTGGCCAACGCCAAGGCATCAGCGGCCGGTCTTGCGATCGACTACCGGGTCGGAGACATCCGGGATCTCGACGTGGGATGCTGCTTCGACGCCGTCATATCGATGTTCGCGGTCATGGGATACCAGTGCACGAACGAGGACCTGGCCGGCGCGATCGCCACCGCTCGCAGACACCTCGAGCCCGGCGGGCTGTTCACCTTCGATGCTTGGTTCGGACCTGCCGTGCTCATGCAGCGACCCGGCAGGACGTCGAAGACCGTCACGCTCGACGATGGCGAGGTCATCGAGCGGATTGCCGAGTCGGTGCTCGATGTCGTCTCGCATACGGTCGAGGTCCGATACATGGTCACGAGCAGCTACGGACACGAGGTCGCCGACGAGACGAGGGAGTCGCACAAGATGCGCTACCTGTTCCCCCAGGAGATCGCCTACTTCCTCGAGGTCGGAGGATTCGCCGTCGAGAAGATGGGGCCCTTCATGGACCTGGAGGGTGAGCTCGGCGAGGACACCTGGAACCTCTCGGTCGTGGCCCGAGCGGTCTGAGTGCGGCCGGCCGCCCTCGCGGCCACTGCCCAGCCCCGTTCATGGCAGCTCACTTCGCCACAAGGTAGGATGGATGCGGAGGGTGAAGATGGTCGCAGTCATCGAAGACAAGCGCGATGCCATCGCCACGTTGTGTCGCAAGTACGGGGTCGCCCGTCTATACGTCTTCGGCTCCGCTGCGCGCGGTGACTACCGCGCGGGCGACAGCGACGTCGATCTGCTCGTCGAGTTCGTGCCCATGGACGGACACGCGAAGGCGCATGCCTATTTCGACCTCCTCGACGAGTTGCGCGATCTGCTCCAAACGAAGGTCGATCTAGTCATGGTCGGCGCCGTGAAGAACCGCTACATCGCTCGCGAGATCGAGCAGACGAAGCTAGAGCTCTATGCCGCGTAGCGTCGCCGCCTACCTAGCCGACATCCTCGACGCGTGCGATGCGATCGAAGCCGTCCTCGTAGGTGTCGATCTAGCGACCTACCAGCAAGAACGAGCCGTGCGCTCGGCTGTGGAACGTGAGTTCATCCTCGTCGGCGAAGCGGTCGCCGGCATTGGGCGCCTGCAACCCCAACTCGTAGACAGCATTTCCCACGCGCGAATGATCGTCGGCTTCCGGAATGTGCTCACCCACGACTATGCTGCGGTCGACGACGAGACAGTGTTCGGAGTGGCGATGTCCGACCTACCGGCACTGAGACGTGAGTGCGCCGGACTACTGGAACGTATCGAGGGAGCAGACTAGCGGGGAGATCGAGCGGGCTCATTGCGTTCGCGGCTGGTCTCCAGCGTGTTCGGGCTTGTCCCGATGCAAGAGATGATTGGAGCGCTCCACGTGACCAGACTGATCGGATTTGACCCGCTCGCAAGGGCGAGCGTGGAGAGATGAGCTTCTGGCAAGACAAGCGGGTCTGCGTGACCGGCGGAGCCGGCTTCCTCGGCTCGTACGTCATCGAGGAGCTCGACCGCGGGGGGGCGCAGCACGTCTTCGTGCCGGTGCACCCTGAGTACGACTTGACGAAGCACCGCGACGTTCTGCGCATGCTCGATGACGCGCGTCCCGACGTCATCATCCATCTGGCGGGCGTCGTCGGCGGGATCGGGGCGAACCGCGTGCATCCCGGGAAGTTCTTCTACGAGAACGCCATCATGGGCATCCAGCTCATCGAGGAATCGCGCAAGGCCGGCGTGGGCAAGTTCGTTGCGCTGGGCACGATCTGCGCCTACCCCAAGTTCGCTCCGATACCCTTCCGCGAAGAGGATCTTTGGAACGGCTATCCCGAGGAGACGAACGCGCCCTACGGGCTCGCGAAGAAGATGATGCTCGTGCAGCTGCAGGGCTACCGGCAGGAGTACGGATTCGACGGGATCTACCTGCTCCCGGTCAACCTGTACGGTCCGCGCGACAACTTCGACCTCGAGACGAGTCACGTGATTCCGGCGATGATCCGCAAGATGGTCGCGGCGCGGGACCAGGGTGAGGCGGTCGTGCTGTGGGGCGATGGTTCGCCCACTCGCGAGTTCCTCTACGCCGAGGACTGCGCTCGCGGGATCGTGCTCGCGGCCGAGCACTACGACGGTCCCGAGCCCGTCAACCTGGGCGCCGGATGGGAGATAGCCATCAAGGACCTGGCCGAGCTCATAGCGAAGCACGTCGGCTACGAGGGCGAGATCGTGTGGGACACGAGCAAGCCCAACGGCCAGCCGCGCCGCAAGCTCGACGTGAGTCGCGCGCGCGAGTACTTCGGCTTCGAGGCAACCACCGACTTCGACGAGGGGATCAGGCGCACGGTCGAGTGGTGGGAAGCCAATCAGCATAGGCACGAGACTGGTGGAGATGGGACGCAGACGTGAGCGGGATTGTCGTGCATCCAACTGCGGTGGTTGGCGACCGTTTGATAGCGTTGCCGTCCTCGGTGGTCGACGAGGGTGTGCACATTGGAGAGGGAGTGCGTCTTGGCGTGGGCGTGCACGTGTGCGCTGGTGCGACGATCGGTGATGGCTGCACGATCGGCGACCACGTCGTGGTGCATGAAGGCGCGCGCCTGGGCACGGGGGTGGCCCTGGCGGATCTGGCGGTCATAGGGAAGCGTCCGAGGCTCGTCCGGACGTCGACGGCGGTTGGAGGCGACCTCGCGCCAATCGTTCTTGGGGACGCCTGTACAGTCGGGAGTCACACAGTGCTGATGGCGGGGACGACCTTCGGTAGAGGGTGCGCCATAGGAGACAACGCAGGCGTTCGCGAACGCTGCACCATCGGTGAGCAGGTGGTCGTGGGCCGCGGGGTGACCATCGAGAACGACACGGCCATAGGGTCGCGGACGAAGATCCAGAGCGGGGCCTACATCACCGCATACGTCACAATCGAGGAGGACTGCTTCATCGCACCAATGGTCGTCACGACGAACGACAACCTAATGGGACGGATCAAGGCTGGTTCGGGGGGACTCAGGGGCTGCACTATCCGGCGAGGCGCGCGGGTGGGAGGCGGTGCGCACATCTTGCCCGGCGTCGAGATTGGCGAGGACGCGTTCATAGCGACCGCCTCGGTCGTAACGCGCGACGTGCCGCCGAGGACCCTCGTGATGGGTGCGCCCGCGAAGCGCGTGCGCGAGGTGCCTGCTGAGGAACTGCTCGAGAACCAGCAGCAGAGATAGGAGGAGTCTCGCAGCGTGAGTATCCCCTTGGTCGACTTGAAAGCGCAGTACCTCGAGTTGAAGGACGAGCTCGACGCCGTCTGGCTCGATACCATGACGAACGCCGCATTCATCGGTGGGTCCAGGGTCGAGGAACTCGAAGCGGCGATTGCGCAGTATGTGGGTACGAAGTACTGCGTTGCGTGCGGCAACGGGACGGACGCGCTCTTTCTCATTATGGCATCGCTGGGTCTCGGGAAGGGCGACGAGATCATCACGACGCCGTGGACGTTCTTTGCGACGGTTGAGTGCATCGCGCACGTGGGCGCCACGCCGGTATTCATCGATATCGAGCCGGGCACGTACAACATGGATGTCGCGAAGCTCGAGTCAGCTGTCACGCCGAAGACCAAGGCGATCCTGCCTGTACACATATTCGGACAGTGCGTCGACATGGATCCGCTGATGGAGATTGCCGACAGGCATGGGCTCGTGGTGGTTGAGGACGCTTGTCAGGCCATCGGCGCGACCTACAAGGGGCGCAAGGCGGGTTCACTCGCGCGCGCGGCGGCGTTCTCCTTCTTCCCAAGCAAGAACCTTGGTTGCGCCGGCGATGGCGGCTGCGTCACGACCAATGATGGTGAACTTGCGGAGAGAGTGCGTACTCTTGCCGCGCACGGCTCGTCGAGGAAGTACTACCACGACGCGATAGGCGTGAACTCGCGTCTCGACGCTCTCCAAGCTGGAATCCTCGCGGTGAAGCTGCCGCACCTGGATCGTTGGAACGCCGAGCGACGTGCGGCTGCTGCGTACTACGACGAGGCACTCCGGGGGTACGACGCACTGCAGCTGCCTATCGCCCGGGCCTATGGCGAGATGGTCTATCACCTCTACATCGTGAAGGCCGATTCAGCCGGACGGGCCGCAGGCGTCGTGACCGCGCTCTCTGAGGCGGGAATGGGCTCGGCCCTCTACTACCCGCTGGCGCTCCACGAACAAGCGGCGGTGTCGACGCTTGCCGGCTGGGTGCGCCCAAGCCTGCCGGTAGCCGAGTCGTGCGACGGCTCGACCTTCGCGCTGCCATGCTTTCCGGGGATCACGCGCGAGCAGCAGGAACAGGTTCTGCGTGTCATGTGCGGGGCGCTCGGGCCATAGAGCAGGCACAATGGTCGGCGGGTCGGCGGCGCTTCACCGAGTGCCTCAAGGGGTCAGCTCCTCCAACGCATCCGGACGAGTCGCAGTGTCGTGGCGCCGGGTCCATTCAGTGCGTGAGTGATACGCAGGGAATGCCGCACCTCTGCCTGCCGTGTGCGTGGAGTCGTCGCCAATCTGACACGCACGCTCGGCAGCTCTCAGCCCGGAGGTCGCGATCATGAGCTACTC
>CAYWCB010000045.1:0-7231 GCA_964456615.1 uncultured Eubacteriales bacterium
CGCTCGGACGGCCTCGTATCCCGTCGAGGTCGTATACTCTCGCGGCGTCTCGGCAGACGACGCGATCGTCGAGTACGCGGCCGCGCACACGAGTAAGGGACTCTGCCTCGTCAGTTCGGACCAGGAGCTTTCCCGCCGTGTCGCCACGCACTGCGGGCAGAACACCTCGTTCCGCCAGCGTGAGAGCCTGTACGAGGATGCGAGAGCGCATGCACGTCCTGCTGCCCGCGGCCGTATCGCCCGAGACGTGGGACTCCCTGGGGGCGCGAACAAGATCACCGAGGAACTGAAGAAGTGCTGGCTGAAGGACGAGGAGTGATATGCCGGGATTCGGTGTGATCGTCAATGTGGTCGCCATCGTCGCGGGCACCATCATCGGCCTGGTCTTCGGCGGGCTCATCACCGAGCGCCTTCGGCAGACCGCCTTCAAGGCGATCGGGCTGTCAACGATCGTCATAGGCGCGGGGATGGCGATCGGCGGACTGGTGGACCTGGGCGGATCGACGACGGGTGACTACGCGCCGCTCGTGCTCGTCGGCTCGCTCGTGGTCGGCGGGATCATCGGAGAGGCGCTGCGGATCGAGGACGGCCTCGAGAGGTTCGGCGCCTGGCTGCAGGACGTCGCGCATAAGATGCCGTTCTTCGAGCCGACCGGCGAGGGGCCCAATGGCGAAGGACACACCCTCGTCGAGGGGTTCGTCACGGCGAGCCTGCTCTTCTGCGTCGGCGCGATGACAGTACTGGGCTCGATCCAGGACGGGCTCGGCGACCCGTCCACGCTCTATCTCAAGGCGGCCCTCGACGGGGTGGCCGCGGTGGCGCTCGCTTCGACGCTCGGAATCGGCGTCGGGCTCTCCATCGTCCCGGTCATCGTGATCCAGGGAGGCATCGCGCTCGGCGCAGGTTCGCTGCAGCCCATCATCACCGCCGAGGTGATTCACGGGATCCAGGCGGCCGGCGGCGCGCTTATCCTCGGGATCGGGTTCGACCTGACAGGTATCAAGCGGCTGCCCGTCGGCAACTTGCTGCCGGCGATCGTCATCGCCGCCGCCGCGTCGTGGTTCCTCGGGTGAGCGGGTCGCCCGATACCGGCTCGGAAGCACACCGCGTCGCCGGGCACTGCGTCGTGTGCAACGAGGTGGTTGAGCGTCGCGAAGACGGGTCCTGTCCGGCGGGGCATGCGCCTGCCGCCATAGCCGGCCAGATCCGGCTCGGCCCCGCTGCGCCGCTGCCCCGGCTTCCCACGTTCAACTGGGGCGCGTTCTTCCTCCCCCCGATCTGGGGAATCGCTCATGGTCTGTGGGCCGGTGTGTTCTTCTTGCCGCTGTGGGTCTTCGTGGACAACGCGATCAAAGGGACGGCGGGACGGCCTGTGTGGATGCAGGTTCTCGCGTGGCTCACGCTGGCGGGCACGCTCGGCTTCCAGTACGAGTACGCACGGACCGCCAATCGGCTGGCGTGGCGTCGTGCGTGTCGACGAATGGAGTTCCTGACCTACGTGCGCAGAGAGCGCTGTTGGGCGGTAGGAGGAGCAGTGACCATCGGCGTGCTCGGCGTGTGGGTGGCCCTGTTTCTGACGCGCTGAAGCCTTCGGCTCGTGGCACTGCTCGGCAGGGCAGTGCTCGGCCCCGGTAGCCCCGGATTCGGGGCGAGGCCCACCCGCTCAGACGCCGGCCGGCTCCAGCTGATCGAACCAGACGGCGGTGTCGTCTCTCTTCATGACGAGCATCTTGTGCTCGTCGGCCTGGTGCTTGGCCCGGTGATACGTCGCGTAGATGTGTTCGCGGTCGACGCTCACGACTTCGATCTTGCCGCTCGCGTGCGACATGCAGAATCGAGCGCGCCGGGAGAGCCCGGAGAGTCGAGAGCAGGCCTCCGAGAACAGCATGTAGGACCTGACGATCGGGACGGCGAACGAGGAGTTCCCCCAGGTCGGACGGCATTGGAAGAGGTAGTACTGGGGGCACCCGACCTCAGAGCAACGCTCGAACAGCTCGGCTAGGGTATCGGCCGAGTCATTCACGCCCGCGGTGATCGGGCACTGGTTCAGACACTGCACGCCGATCCCTCTCAGCGTCCGGACGGCCTCTTCCGCAGCGGGCGTGAGTTCGCGCGGGTGATCGAAATGGCACATCACATACACTGCGACATCGGCGCAGGCCGCCCGCAGCCCTTCGAGGAGGTCGTGGTCGAGCAGTATGCGGCTCGGGTTGAATGCGGGCATCTTGCTGCCGATTCGAACCGTGCGAACGTGGGGAATGGACCGCACCCGCTCCAGTATCTCGATCAGCTTGGCTGCGAGGAGCGTGAGGGGGTCTCCGCCGGTTATCAGGACATCGCGTATCTCAGGGTGGGCACGGATGTAGTCGATCCCGGGCCCGACGTCGAGCGACGTTTCGCGGCCGTGCGACTGGAACAGGCGCTTGCGAAAGCAGTACCGGCAGAAGCCTGCGCACTGGTCGGTAACGAGCAGCAACGCCGTGTTCGCATACTTGTGCTGAAGGCCCACGAGCTTCGTGTTGGACGCTTCGTCGGACGGGTCGAGGCTGCCCTCGGCGCCGATCTCGTCGATGCTGGGCACGATGAGCCGCGCGATCGGGTCGCGCGGGTCTTCCCAGTCGATCAGGTCGAGGTAGTAGTCGTTCGCGCGGAACGGGTAGCGATCCGCGGTGAGTTCGATCTCGCTGATCGCCTGAGCGGATACACGCAGTGCGCGCGGATCCACGTGACACGCGGACGCGGATCGTTCGCGCGAGAGCGTGCGTCCTTGTCCGGTCGGCCGAGCCTTGATGTGCATGAGTTCTCCTTCGGCGCTGCGCCGCAGGGTATCTTCGGCGACAGGCGCGTTCGGAGACGGACTGCCCGGAAGAACACGGGACCGCTTCTCCGAAAGCGCCAGCTTCGGATGGCGGCCCTACTATCCATACGTCCTCCGGGGCGCGCAGCACGAGAGCGGTTCCCGGACCCTTCGCGATTCTCGATTCTCCACATTATCCGGCCGTGGATATGGGCCGGTCAAGTGGCTCTACACGCTCGTCTACCAGGGCTCTTGACGCCAACCTGGTGGCACGAACGCGGTCGGACAGACATCGGAAAGGAAGCACGCGCCACAGGCCGGGCGCTTGGCGGTGCAGAGCGCGCGGCCGTGAGTGATCATGTCGTAGTTCACGCGGTGCCAGTGGTCGCGCGGGAAGAGGTCCATGAGGTCGCGCTCGACCTTGTCCTGGTCCTTCTCGGTCGACAGCCCGAGGCGGTGCGCGAGGCGGTAGACGTGCGTGTCCACCGCGATGCCCTCGACCTTCCCGAACGCCTCGCCGAGCACGATGTTGGCGGTCTTGCGGGCTACACCCGACAGCGATGTCAGCTCCTCCATGGTGTCCGGCACCTCGCCGCCGAACTCTGCGACGATGCAGCGTGCCGTCGCGATGATGTGCTTGGCCTTCTGGTGATAGAAGCCGAGCGGGCGGATGTAGTCCTCGACGTCCTCTTGGTCGGCGTCGGCGAGATCGGCTGGTGTCGGGTAGCGCTCGAACAGCGCGGGGGTCGCCTTGTTCACGCCGACATCGGTCGTCTGCGCCGAGAGGATGACGGCGATGAGCAGCTCATAGGGGTTCTTGAAGTGGAGGGCGGCGTGGGGGTCTGCGTAGGTCTCCTCCAGCCGTCGGGCGTAGATGGGCGCGAGGCGCTCACGCTCTTTCGCGGACAGCTGAGGGATCGGTTCGGCGGACTGCTTCGGGGTCACGTGGGCTCCTTTCGGATGGGCGGTCCCGGGCACCGGTCTTCTTGCGCGTCGGCGGTCTGCTCGAGCCTGACGAGAATCTGACTCGCGACCAAGAAGAGCGACCAGGCCATGAGCGCGATCGAGCCTATCAGTACCGCGTTGGACGGACCGAGGAACTGCCCGACCGAACCAAAAGCCAGTCCCGATATCGGCATGATCCCCAGGAAGGACATGATGAACAGCCCCATCACCCGGCCGCGAAGGTGCGGCGGAGTCGTCGCTTGGAGCGACGTGTTCGCAAGGGAGTTCGTGGTCATGAGCGCGGCGCCCGCGAGCGCCGATATCACTGCGCTGAGCCACAGCGCGCGAGAGAACGAGAACGCCAACAGCAGACCTCCGAAGGCGAGCAGCGATGGCGGGATGATGCGGTTGCGTTGCACGCTCGGCGGCAGGCTGGCGACGCCCAAGGCGCCGACCATGGCGCCGAGCCCGTTGGCGGCCATGACGACGGCCACTGCGCGGTTGTACGGCGCCGTATTGACCGCAAACCCCAGCGACTTCTCGACGATGGCGGGCAGGAGCGTCATGTACGGGAAGCCGAATACGGTCATGATCGCCGTGCTGAGGAGCAGCAGGCCTACGACTCGGTCCTCCAGGGCGTAGCGCAGGCCGCCGAGGAGCGTCTCGAGCGTCCCGTTGCGACGCGCCTCCCCTCCGCCGGGCACGGACGAAGCCTGCTCGGGGCGGATGACCCACAGGGCGGCGATGACGAACGGGAACGTGACCGCGTTGGCGTAGAAGATCTCCCCCATGCCAGCGCCCGCCACAACCAGGGTGCCTGCGACGAGCGGTCCGATCAACCGCGACGACTGGAACTGCGCGGAGTTGAGCGCGATCCCGTTCAGCAGCGACTCGCGAGGAACGAGATCGGGGAGCATGGCCTGCCATGCCGGGAACTGCAGAGCCCAGAAGACGCCGGCGACCACCCCGAGCGCAGCCACCCACGCGAGGGCGCTTGTCGGGTGTCCCGACGACAGCCGACCCGAGTTGTAGAGGAAGCCAAGCGCCGCGGCCTGGGCGATCAGGACGACCTGGATCCGGATGAGCAGCCTGCGGCGATCTACGCGGTCGGCGAGCGCTCCTCCCGCTATCGCGAGGAAGAGGACCGGGATGCCAGACACGAAGTTGACGAGCCCGAGGTCGAACTCGGATCTTCGGAAGGCGAACACGACGATGCCGAGCGCGTACTGCTGCATCCACGAGCCAACGTTGCTCACCAGGGCACCGAACCAGAACCACACGAAATCGCGGTGCCTGAACGATTCGAACGTGCCACCGCGACGGACGATCGGCGGCGGCGGGGCCTCGACGTTGGCTGCCTCGGTCTGGAGCTCGAAGTGCCTGTCGAGGTCCCGGGTCGCGCTGTCGTCCGTCGGGGTCGGCCCTGTCGCGTCCGGGTTCTCGTCAGGTCCGGTCACGTCGCGTATGTCCCTCCGCGGCGGTGGCGTATCCCCGCATTGTACGCATTCGGCCCGTGCTCTACGGCCGCGCCTCGCGCCGGGTCGCGGCGCTCTCTTCGCTTGACCTGCCCGGCCGCCGGGTCTAGGCTGTGCGTCCCCGCCCGACCGCACGTCGGTGCGGGCTTTCGTGCTGCCGCGGTACCGCAATCGAGCTGAGGAGTGGGGCTGGATGCTGATCGACCGACTCGCCGCCTCGCTGCGTCGCGCGAGTTCATGGACCCGCCTCCTCGATCTGCTCTCCGAGGGGGAGGACGTCACGCTGGCGGTCTCAGGACTCGTCCGCCCCATGCTCGTCGCGTCGCTCATGCGCGAGTGGCCCAGGACCACGCTCGTCGTGATCGCGGGCGAGGAGGCCGCCGAGCGCTTCGCACGACAGACCGCCGCGTATCTGCCGCAAGGCGACGTCCTGCACTTCCCCGAGCGCACGGATCTGCCGTGGACCGAGGCCGCGCCGGATGTTCAGGTGGTCGCCAGGCGAGCACGTGCGCTGCACGCTCTGTCGAAGGCCCGTCCCGTGGTCGTGGTCGCCTCGGCGCGCTCGCTGATGCGGGCCGTGCCGCCGCACGGCAGCCACGTCTTCGAGCCGCTGGCGCTCGCCGAAGGCGAGACGCTCGACCTCGATGAGGCCGCGCACGCTCTGTCACGCATGGGATACGAGCGCGAGCCCACGGCCGAGCGACCGGGCGTGTTCGCTGTGCGCGGCGGGGTCCTCGACATCTTCGGTGGTGACGCGAGCCATCCCGTGCGCGCAGAGCTCTTCGGAGATGAGATCGAGACGCTCAAGCGCTTCGTGCCCTCCACCGGTCAGACCATCGGGCCGTCAGGGCCCGTCGAGCTCTACGCCTGCCGGGAGCTCTCGCTCAGCTCGCGTGGGATCGCAGCGCTCGAACATGCCCTGCGCGACCGGGCACTCAAGGGCGGAGAGACCGCCCGTCATCTCGAGCACATCCGCCAGGGCGTCTACTTCAATGGCATAGAGCGATACCTGCCGCTGCTCTACAAGCGCCCGGGTGCCCCCGCCGAGTATGCGGATCCGGCGACGCTCACGGTTGTCATGGAGCCGAGGTCGCTCTTCGACGACGCTGCGCGTCGCTACGACGAACTCGAGGGCCTGGCCAGGTTCGCGAACGCGCGCATGGAATGGCTCTTCCTCTCACCCGGCCAACTCGATCTGGGCCAGCGTCAGCGGGTGACCTTCATGTCCCTGCTGCGCGCGGGGGCCGGTGTGGATGGTGAGCTGTCGACGAGGCGGCCGGACGTCTTGGGCGGCGAGGAGCGCTTCGTCGGTGGCGTGCGCTCGCTCGTGTCGGGCGGCTACGGGGTGGCTCTCGCCGTGCCGGACCGCCGCGCGCGGACGCGGGTCGGCGATGCGCTCGCGGCCGCGGGCGTCCCGCTGGTGGCGGAGCGCGATCACGTTGCCGAGGTCGGGCCGCGTGAGGCGAGCTGGGCGGGACTGTCAGGGGCGGACGAGTGTGCGGCGCTCGCCCCCGACGTCGTTCGGCTCACAGACGTCGAGGTGCCGTCGGGCTACGTCATCCCGGATGCGCGCCTCGCTGTCGTGAGCATCGATGACGTCTACCCGCGGAGTGCGCTCAAGCGCCGCGCTCGCGACATCGACCCCACGCGACTCACCTTCTCCTACGCCCCCGGCGACTACGTCGTGCACGCGACGCACGGCATCGCCCTCTTCAAGGCGATGGTCCGCCAGGAAGTGCTCGGTGTGGAGCGCGACTACCTGCTGCTCGAGTACGCGAAGGGCGACAAGCTCTACGTGCCCGTCGAGCAGCTCGACCGCGTCACGAAGTACGTCGGCCCGGAAGGGTCGGCGCCTCGCGTCACACGGCTGAACACCGCGGACTGGTCGCGCGCGACGAAGAAAGCACGGGCTGCCGCGCGCATGCTCGCATTCGACCTTGTCGACCTCTACGCGCGCCGCGCGACCGTCGCTGGGCACGCCTTCAAGCCGGACACACCCTGGCAGATGGAGATG
>CAYWCB010000045.1:7277-11763 GCA_964456615.1 uncultured Eubacteriales bacterium
CCATCGCCGACGTGAAGGCGGACATGGAGTCCGACACGCCGATGGACCGACTCATCTGCGGGGATGTCGGCTACGGCAAGACCGAGGTAGCGATCCGGGCGGCCTTCAAGGCGACACAGGACGACACGCAGGTCATGATCCTGTGCCCCACGACGATCCTTGCCCAGCAGCACTTCACGACCTTCTCGGAGCGGTTCGCGCCCTTCCCGGTGAAGGTCGAGGTGCTGTCGCGGTTCCGCACGCCGACGCAGCAGAAGCACGCGCTCGAGGGGTTCGCGAACGGCGAGGTGGGAGTGCTCATCGGCACGCACCGCCTGCTTTCGGCGGACGTCGCACCGAAGCGGCTCGGGCTCGTCATCATCGACGAGGAACAGCGGTTCGGCGTTGAACACAAGGAGCACCTGAAGAACCTGCGCGAGCAGATCGACGTGCTCACGCTCACCGCCACACCGATACCGCGCACGCTGCAGATGTCACTTTCGGGCGTGCGCGACATGAGCGTGATCGACACCCCGCCGCCCAATCGCTTCCCGGTGCAGCTCCACGCCGGCGAGTACGACCCCGACGTCGTGAGCGGCGCGATCCGTCGCGAGCTCGAGCGCGGCGGACAGGTCTACTTCGTGAGCAACCGGGTGAAGTCGATCGACGAGGCCGTCAGGCGTGTGGAGGAAGCGGCGCCCGAGGCGCGTGTGGGCGTGGGCCACGGGCAGCTCTCCGAGCACCAGCTCGAGCGCGTCATGGAATCGTTCTCCGCGGGCGAGATCGACGTGCTCGTCTCGACCACCATCATCGAGTCCGGTATCGACAACCCGCACACCAACACGCTGATCATCGAGGACTCGCAGCGCCTGGGGCTCTCGCAGCTCTACCAGCTCAAGGGGCGAGTGGGGCGCAGCCACGTGAAGGCGTACGCATACTTCATGTTCCCGCGCGCGAGCATGCTCACCGAAACGGCGGTCGACCGGCTCACGGCGCTCCGCGACCACACCGACCTCGGCAGCGGCTTCAAGATCGCGATGCGCGACCTGGAGATCCGGGGCGCGGGTTCGCTTCTGGGTGCCGAGCAGTCCGGCAACGTGGCGGCCGTGGGCTTCGACCTCTACGCGCAGATGCTGCAAGAGGCCGTCATCGAGGCGCGCGGGGAGCCTGCCGTCGCGTTCCCGGAGGTGCGCGTGGACCTACCGGTGGCGGCATTCCTCCCGGAGGAGTACGTCAGCGACGTCGACGAGCGCGTGCGGTCCTACCGGAGGCTCGCCGGGTCTCCCTCGATCGAGGCGGTCGACCGCATAGCCGAGGAGATGCGGAGCGTCTTCGGTGCACCGCCGCCGCCGGCCCGCAACCTCGTCGACATCGCCCGCCTGAAGGCTCGCGCCGGGGAGGTCGGCGTGACGAACGTCGCGCTCGTGCGGAGGCGGCTGACGATAACGCCGTTGGAGCTCACCGCGGAGCAGCGCGGAGACCTCGCCGCGCGCGGCGGCGTCTACGTCGAACGCGAGCGCAAACTGACCCTTCCGGTCAGTTGTGAAGCTTCTGTGGCGGAGCAGGCCCTCGGCGTGCTAGATGCTATACTCAGCGCCGTCTGAAACCCCCGCGCCCTCGGAGGCAATCCCATGAAGTCCTACCGGATGCTCGCTGCAGTCGCGCTCCTGCTCGGCGTCGCGCTGCTCGCGGTCGGCTGCTCGTCCGACAAGGACGTGGCCGCAAAGGTCAACGGCGAGAAGATCTCGCTGACCGAACTCGACCAGCAGGTCGAGCAGCTGAAGAAGCAGTACCCGACCATGTTCGAGGGCGCTGATGGCGAGGGTCGGCTTCTCGACTTCAAGCAGCGACTCCTCGACAACATGATCAACCAGATCCTCATCGAGCAGGCCGCCAAGGACCAGGGCATCAAGGTGACCGACGAAGACGTCAACGCCCACGTCGAGCAGCTCAAGTCGGGCTTCGAGAGCCAGGAGAAGTTCGAGCAGGCGCTCCAGAGCGCGGGCATGGACGAGGAGGGGCTACGAAAGCAGGTTCGCGAGCAGCTCATCACCCAGAAGCTGATGGACAAGATCGCCGGCGATGACAAGCCCTCGAACCAAGAGATCGAGGTGTACTACGACACCAACAGGGCCCAGTTCGAGCAGAAGGCCGCAACGCGCGCCTCGCACATCCTCTTCGCCGCCGACGACAAGGCGACCGCCGACAAGGTCCTCGCCGAGATCAAGGGCGGAGCGGACTTCGCGGCGATGGCCAAGAAGTACTCGACGGACACCGCCACCAAGGACAAGGGAGGCGACCTCGGCTGGCCGACGACGCCATATGTTACGGAGTTCGAGGCGGCGCTCGCCAAGCTCAAGCCCGGTCAGGTATCGGCCCTCGTCAAGACCCAGTTCGGGTGGCACATCATCAAGGCGACCGATACACGCGAGGCAAGCACGAAGAAGCTCGACGAAGTGCAGGCGCAGATCGAGCAGATCCTCATCCAGCAGAACAAGGCGGACGCCTACCAGAAGTACATCGAGAAGCTGCGCGAGGACGCGGACATCACGATCCTCATCGCCGAGCTGAAGACGCCGGAGGAGAGCACCGCGGCGACCATCAGCAGATAGCCGGGTCTCGGCACCGAGCCGCTGGGTGGAAGACAGCGCGGACAGTTCCACGCCGTTCGGCGAGTTCGTTCGCGTCATCGCCGTGCTGCGGGGGCCCGACGGGTGCCCGTGGGACAGAGTGCAGACGCACGAGAGCCTGCGCAAGAACATCATAGAAGAGGCCTACGAGACCGTCGGGGCAATAGAAGCGGGCGACGACGCCGAGCTCTGCGAGGAGCTCGGCGACGTGCTTCTGCAGATCGTCCTGCATGCTCAGATCGCGGCAGACGAGGGCCGTTTCGATATCGACGATGTCGCGAGGCGCATCACCGAGAAGATCCGTCACCGGCATCCGCACATCTTCGGCGAGGCGGACGCGGGCACGCCTGACGAGGTGCTCGCGAACTGGGACAGGATCAAGCACGCCGAGAAGACCGGGAAGGGCCACGGCGTGCTGGACGGCATCCCGCACGCGCTGCCCGCGCTGATGTACGCGCAGAAGATCTCGCGGAAGGCGGTTGCGGTAGGCTTCGAGTGGGAGACGCTCGAAGACGTGTGGGAGAAGGTCCACGAGGAGATCGACGAGCTGAAGGCGACCGATCCGGGAAGCCCCGAGGCGGTCGACGAGATCGGCGACCTGCTCTTCACCGTCGTGAACCTTGCCCGCAAGCAGGGCATCGATGCCGAGACGGCCCTTCGGCAGACGTGCGACAAGTTCCGGGTACGGTGGGCCGACATGGAAACGCTCGCGAGCGAAGCGGGCCGGTCGATGTCACAGCTCTCGCTCGACGAGATGGAAGCGCTGTGGCAGAAGGCGAAGCAGAGGGAGGAGGAGCGATGAGCTCCATCGTGAGCGTCTACGCCAGAGAGGTCCTCGACTCGAGGGGCAATCCGACGGTCGAGGTGGAAGTCATGCTCGACGACGGCTCCTTCGGCCATGCCATCGTGCCGTCGGGAGCGTCGACCGGCGCGTTCGAGGCCGTGGAGCTGCGCGACGGCGACGCGGACCGCTTTCTGGGCAAGGGCGTGCTCACCGCTGTCGCCAACGTGAACGAGATCATCGCTCCCGAGATCCTCGGGATGGACGCCACGGATCAGAGAGGTCTCGACACGGCCCTCATCGCTCTGGACGGCACGCCGAACAAGGCGCGCCTCGGTGCGAACGCCATTCTTGGAACGTCGCTCGCCGCGGCGAAAGCAGCCGCCGAGTCGACCGAGCTCACGCTCTACTCCTACGTCGGAGGCGCGAACGCGCACACGCTGCCCGTCCCGATGATGAACATCCTCAACGGTGGTGCGCACGCCGACAACAACGTGGACCTGCAGGAGTTCATGGTCATGCCAGTGGGTGCGGCGACGTTCGCCGAGGGCCTGCGCTGGTGCGCCGAGATCTACCACACACTGAAGAAGGTGCTGCACGAGCGCGGCCTGGGCACGGGCGTGGGTGACGAGGGCGGCTTCGCGCCCAACCTCGGCAGCAACGAAGAGGCGCTGCAGGTCATCTCGGACGCCGTGGAGAAGGCGGGCTACACGCTCGGCGACCAGATACGCTTCGCGCTCGACCCCGCATCGACCGAGTTCTTCGACGCAGAGCGCGGCGTGTACGTTCTCGCGGGCGAGGGGCGGAAGCTCTCCTCGGCGGAGATGGTCGACTTCTACGCCGGCCTCGTGGACCGGTACCCGATCGTCTCGATCGAGGACGGCATGGCTGAGGACGACTGGGACGGCTGGAGGATGCTTACCGAGAGACTCGGGCAGAAGATCCAGCTGGTCGGCGACGACCTGTTCGTCACGAACACCGAGCGCCTGGCACGCGGCATCTCGATGGGCGTGGCGAACTCCATCCTCATCAAGCTCAACCAAATCGGCTCGCTCACAGAGACGCTCGACACCATCGAGATGGCGAAGCGTGCCGG
>CAYWCB010000046.1:0-11622 GCA_964456615.1 uncultured Eubacteriales bacterium
GCGAAGAGGTCGACCTGCCGGTCGAGGAAGTGCTCGTCGGCGATCTCATCGTCGTGAGGCCGGGCGAGAAGGTGCCGGTCGACGGCGTCATCATCGGTGGCGGCTCCGCGGTCGACGAGTCGATGCTCACGGGTGAGTCGATCCCGGTCGAGAAGGGCCCCGGTGACACCGTCATCGGCGCTACGCTCAACAAGCTGGGGTCCTTCCGCTTCCGTGCCACGCACGTCGGGGCCGACACCGCCTTGGCGCAGATCGTGCGGCTCGTCGAAGAAGCGCAGGGCTCGAAGGCCCCGGTTCAGCGCTTCGCCGACTGGATCAGCGCGGTCTTCGTGCCGTTCGTGGTCGTCGCGGCCCTGCTGACGTTCCTGTTCTGGGGCCTCGCAGGCCCTGCGATCTTCGGCACGAGCCCTGAGCCGATGGACGTGCTCCCTATCTTCGAACCCGTCACCATGGCCGCCTCGGCCAACGGCTGGTGGATCGCCGCGCTGCTCGCTGGCATCGCGGTCATCGTGATCGCATGCCCGTGCGCGCTCGGTCTGGCCACGCCCACCGCGATCATGGTCGGTACCGGCAAAGGCGCCGAGAACGGCATCCTCATCAAGAGCGGCGACGCGCTCGAGACCGCGTACAAGATCTCGGCGATCGTCTTCGACAAGACCGGCACGCTCACGCACGGCAAGCCCGAAGTCACCGACATCGTGCTCTTCGATGGTCATGACGAGACGCGGGTGTTCACGCTCGCTGCGGCACTCGAGAAGCACTCCGAGCACCCGCTCGCCGAAGCGGTCGTCGCGCGCGCCAATGCCGACGGCATCGAGCTCCCCTCGGTCGAGGGCTTCTCGGCGGTGCCGGGACACGGCGTCGAGGGTACGGTCATGCGCCGTCGCGTCTCGTTCGGCAATCGCAAGCTCATGGCTCGCGAAGGAATCGACACCTCGGGCTTCGAGGAGCGCATCGCTGCGCTGGAGGCCGAGGGCAAGACCGTCATGCTCGTCGGGGTGGACGGCGAGAAGCTCGCGGGAGCGATCGCCGTCGCCGACACGCTCAAGCCGAACTCCGCGGAGGCCGTCGAGCGGCTCTCCAAGATGGGCGTGGAGGTCTACATGATCACCGGCGACAACCGCCGTACCGCGGAGGCCGTCGCGCGCCTGGCGGGCATCTCGGCGGACCACGTCCTCGCCGAGGTCCTGCCGGAGCACAAGGCCGAGGAGGTCGCGAAGCTCCAGCAGCGGGGACTTGTGGTCGCGATGGTCGGCGACGGCATCAATGACACGCCGGCGCTCGCCCAGGCCGACGTCGGCATCGCCATGGGAGCGGGGACGGATGTCGCCATGGAGACCGGCGGCATCGTGCTGATCAAGAACGACCTGCGCGACGCGGTCACCGCCATCGAGCTCTCGCGGGCGACGATGCGCAAGATCCGCCAGAACTTCGTGTGGGCGCTCGGCTACAACACGTCTCTCATCCCTGTCGCGGCGATCGGTCTTCTCTCTCAGGTACCGTGGGTAGCGGGCGCGGCGATGGCGTTCTCGAGCGTGAGCGTCGTGATCAGCTCGCTTCTGCTCCGCCGCTTCAAGCCCAGCATGCGCACGGACGTGCCGGTGCCCCGAGCGGCCCAATCAGTTGGCCACCGCATGACCGAGCTGCGACGACACTCGGGTCCGATACGGGCGGACGGCCGCGCGCCGTCCGCCGACGGCTCCTGAAGGGAAGCCATGATGCACAGGTACGTTCGCGCGGGCCTCGCGCTCGCGCTCATCACCACGACGGCCATGGCTGCCGGGTGTGCTTCCTCGGGATCGGAGACCTCCGGGTTCACCACGATGGAGGTCTGGGGCTATGTGGCCTCGGCAGACGACGCGCAACTCGAGGTCGAGGAGAGGGACGCGAGTCGTGATTCGATCAGCGTCACGAGGGTCGTGGCTCCCGGGCCGGCATGGGTCGTCGTCCACCTCGAGGGCGAGGGGATGACGGGCGAGCCTGTCGGGCTGCTCCGTGTTGACGAGGGGCGCTCGTCCGATCTCGAAGTCCCGCTCGAGAAGGCGACAGGCGACAGGGTCATCGTCTGCCTCCACGCCGACGAGGGCACCGAGGGCGAGTTCGAGTTCGACATGATGAACAAGCAGATGAGCCCCGACAGGGCCTACTTCGTCGATCGCAAGGAGCTCACGCGCGTCGTCACATTCGCCAAGTGAATGCGTCATCATCGTCGAGAGAGGTCGTCGGTGGTATCCGGGGAGTAGCCTGATGCGTCTGCTCGTCATGGGAGCGACAGGTCGGACTGGTCGTGAGGTCGTGGCGCAAGCGCTGGCGCACGGCCACGAGGTCACGGCGTTCGTGCACGACGTCCCCCCCGGGATCGAGAATGCGGGCGTACGTGAGGTCTCCGGCGACGTGCTCGACTTCCGGGCGGTGAGCAGCGCCGTCCTCGGCCAGGAAGCCGTCGTCTTCGCGCTCTCCCACGGGCGGAGCGCCGAAGGCGGCGTGCTCGCCAACGGCATTGCGAACATCATCCACGCGATGGCGACCTACCGCGTGGGCAAGCTCGTGGCCGTGAGTGCGATGGGGACGTTCGCACGCAACGACCGGCGTCTGTCGCTTCGCTACCGGACCCTCGTGGGCACGACGCTGCGATCCGTCTACGACGACCTCGAGGCGATGGAACGCCGGATCATGGCGAGCGACCTGGACTGGACGATCGTCCGGCCATCAGGTTTCACCGACGGCCCACTCACCGGGGACTATCGGATCTCGCTTGGCGGGGAAGTGCTCAAGGGCGCGAAGCAGATCTCGCGGGCCGATGTGGCGGCGTTCGTGCTCAAGGCCGTCGGCGGTAGCGCGTACTCACGCCGCGCGGT
Source organism: uncultured Eubacteriales bacterium (assembly GCA_964456615.1). GTDB lineage: Bacteria > Actinomycetota > Coriobacteriia > Anaerosomatales > CAVRZR01 > CAVRZR01. Next base: position 2,859 of record CAYWCB010000046.1, read on the forward strand.
CACCATCGCGCAGTAGGGGCCCGAATACCGGCGGGCCGTCCTTGTCTCGCGTGTCGAGGTCTCTCGGCAGCCGGGCTTCCCACAGACGCTTTACCGCAGTAGAGTGATGTATCGTGGCTCGGCGAGTGCAGGGCCTTGCGCGTACAGGAACCGAACGAACGCCCGGAGGTATCCATGCTCTCGATCGCTCTTCCCAAAGGCAGTCTCGAGGAGCAGACGCTCCTGCTCTTCGCCCAGGCAGATCTGGAAGTCAAGAAGTCGAGTCGCGAGTACAACCCTACGATCGCCGACCCGCGCATCGACCGCGTCAAGATCCTGCGACCGCAGGAGATACCGATCTTCGTGCAGGACGGCTATTTCGACTTGGGGATTTCGGGCCACGACTGGGTGATCGAGACCGGCGCGGACGTCATCGAGGTCGCCGAGCTGCCCTACGCCAAGACCGGCACGGGTGTCGTGAAGATGGTCGTCGCCGTTCCGGACGACTCGCCCATACGGACGGCGGCCGACATCAAGCCCGGTGCGCGCATCACGACCGAGTTCCCACGCTCGACGAAGGCGTATTTCGACCGGCTCGGCATCCCGGTCGACGTGCACTTCTCCTACGGCGCTACCGAGGCCAAGGTCCCCGAGATGATGGACGCGCTCGTCGATCTCACGGAGACGGGCTCGACACTCCGGCGGAATGGGCTCCGGATCGTCGACGTAGTGCTCGAATCCACGACGCGCCTCCTGGCGAACAAGGGCTCGTGGGCCGACCCGGAGAAGCATTGTGCGATCGAGGAGATCAGGACGCTGCTCCTGGGCGTCATCGAGGCCCGCGGGCGTGTGCTGCTGTCGATGAACGTCGCCGAGGACAAGCTCGATGCGGTGGTCGCGGAACTGCCCGCGATGAAGAACCCGACCGTCTCCCAGCTCTACGGCTCGAGCGGGCTCGAAGTCACGAGCGTCGCGGACAAGAGCACGGTCAACATCCTCATACCGAAGCTCAAGGCAGCCGGCGCCGAGGACATCCTCGAGTTGCCCATCAGCAAGATCGTGCAGTAGCTCCCGGAGCTGCCGCCGCGCCGCTCACTGCTGAAGCGAATCGACGTCGGCGGTCGTCTCGAACTCGACGTCGGTCTCCTCGGCGACGAAGGCAGGCAGCTCGAGAACGGCAGTGGCCTCCGACTCGGGCAGGCTCTCGATCGTGCGCAGCCTGCGTTCCATCGCGCGCGAGCGCACCCCCGTCTCCTCGATGGTCCGCGTGGCGGTACCGAGCTGCTTCTTGACTTTGTCGAGGACATCGCCGAACTTGCCGAACTCCGTCTTGACCGCGGCGAGGATCTTCCAGACCTCGGCGGACTGCTGCTCGATGGCGAGAGTCTGGAAGCCCATGCGCAGGCTGTTGAGCAGCGCCGCGAGGGTCGTGGGCCCGGCGACCATGACGTGGTACTTGCACTGGAGGTCATCGAGCAGAGTGGGATGGCGCAGGACTTCTGCGTAAAGGCCTTCGGTGGGCAGGAACATGATCGCGAAGTCGGTCGTGCGGGGCGGGCAGAGGTACTTCGAACTGATCGTCTCGGCCTGGAGGCGTATGGACCGGGCAAGGGCATCGGAGGCCTTCTGCACCTCGGCCGCATCACCACGCTCGGCGGCGTCCTGCAGGCGCACGTAGTCCTCCTGCGGGAACTTCGAGTCGATGGGAAGCCACACGCACGTGTCCGGCTCGTCCTTGGGGCCGGGAAGGCGGATCGCGAACTCGACGAGTTCTCGGGAGTCTTCCTTCGTCTGCACGTTGCGGTCGAACTGCGCGGGGGTCAGAATCTGCTCGAGCAGCGCGCCGAGCTGGACTTCGGCCCACGTGCCGCGAGCCTTCACGTTCGTCAGCACGCGCTTCAAGTCGCCGACGCCGGTGGCGAGGTTCTGCATCTCGCCGAGGCCGCGCTGCACCGCTTCGAGTCGATCGCCCACGAGCTTGAAGGACTCGCCGAGTCGCTTCTCGAGCGTGTCGTGCAGCTTCTCGTCGACGGTCTTGCGCATCTCATCGAGCTTCTTCTCGTTGCCCTCCTGGAGCTCCTTGACGCGCGTGTCGACTGTGGTGCGGATCGTCTCGAGCGACCTGGCGTTGGACTCGCTGAGCTCCTTCAGCTGCGTATTCACCCCGTCGAGCTGGGTTCTCTGCACGTCGCCGAGAGTGGTGAGATTGGTCGAGAGCGTGGTGTTCGCGTCCTTGAGCGCGGCGCCCAACTCCTCGCGCGCCTCGCGCGCGGAGCGCGAGGCCTCCTCTCGGCTGGCGCGGAACTCCTCGCGGAGCAGCCCGTCCGTCTTCGCGGCCGCTGAGGGGCGCAGGAGCAGCACGACGAGCAGTATGGCGTTGACCGCGGCAAGGGCGAGGATGATCAGCATGACGGTCTGGGTCACGGAGGTGCCTCCCGGGTCTTCATCGGCGTGACCGAGGTCGTCTTCGGTCGAGTCGAGTGTACGGCACCAGATGGAGCTTCCGGGAGAACGGTAGCCGAGCGGTGTGACACGGCGATGCCACACGACCCTCCGCGAGCCCCGAGGACCCCAAGTGAGAAGACGGCGGTGAACGTCGTGCCCGCCGCCTGGTGCCAACCGGCCGGATTCGGCAACGACTGCGTCGCGGTACTGAAGGCCGACCGGCTACCGCGGGGGCATCTCAGTAGTTCTCCGTCCAGAGCTCGTAGAAGGCTTGGGCGTGCTTGCATGCGGGGCATTCCTTCGGCGCCTCGGCGCCCTCGAACACGTAGCCGCAGTTGCGGCACTTCCAGAACACGACGCCGTCCTTCTTGAAGACCTTGTAGCCGTTGACGTTGTCGAGGAGCTTGCGATAGCGGCGCTCGTGATACGCTTCCACCTTCGCGATCTCGCGGAACGCCGTAGCGACCTCGGGGAAGCCCTCCTCTTCGGCGACGTTGGCGAAGTCCGGATAGAGGGTCCCCCACTCCATGAGCTCGCCGTCGGCGGCTGCGAGCAGGCTCTCGGCGGTCGTGCCGATTCTGCCCGCGGGGTAGGCGGCCGTGATCTCGGTATCGCCGCCCTCGAGGAATTTGAAGAAGACCTTCGCGTGCTCCTTCTCGTTGTCGGCCGTCTCCAGGAACAGCGCCGAGATCTGCTCGAACCCGTCCTTCTTGGCCACGCTCGCGAAGAACGTGTACCGGTTGCGCGCCTGGCTCTCGCCCGCGAACGCCTTCAAGAGATTCTGCTCTGTGCGCGTGCCCTTGATGCCCATGTCGCCTCCTCGCACCTGGCTGCCTGCCAACGAGTGCATACCCGAAGGCGGCTGCGGGTGACGCGACGAAGGCGGCAGCGGGTGACGCGATCGGAGTGCTGGCCGGCGGGCGGATGTGCAGGCCGAGGCGCGTCTGACAAGGTGGCGGACATCTGAGCGGGAGCGAAGGACGGGCGGCCGAGGGCCCACTACGAACCGGGCGATCACCCTTCGCGCTCGATCAGTGCGCGCTTGCGCGCCAGCCCCGAGGCGTAGCCCGTGAGCGAGCCGTCCGAGCCGATGACGCGATGACACGGGACGAGGATCGCGACGGGGTTTGCCCCGCACGCCCGAGCGACCGCGCGCACGGCGGTGGGGCGTCCGATCGAGCGAGCCACGTCGGCATAGCTTCGCGTCTCTCCCGCCGGGATGGCACGCAGCGACTCCCAGACCGCCTGCTGAAACTCCGTGCCGCGCAGATCGAGCGGGGCGCGCGGCTCGCGGTTCGGCGACGTGACAGTGGCGAGCGCATCGTCGATCCAGCGCACCTGAGGCTCGCTGGCAGGCTCGATCACGGTGCCGGGGAAGCGGTCTGCGAGCTCGTCGAGTGCTGCGGAATCCGAGTCGGCGAACGACACCCAGGTGATCCCCTCGTCGCTGCACGCGACAAGCAGTCGTCCCAACGGGCTGTCGGCGAATGCGTATCCCAGCCGGTCCGGCGTCGTGTTGGAGCGGGTGGTGGTCACGATCGCAGCCATGCCTAGCCGCAGGCGCCGGGCACCGCGCAGGGTGCGGAGCGGTCGAAGTCGGGGGCGGCCGCGATGTGCTCGACAAGCGCGGAGCGGTCGGTCTCGGCGTGCAGCAGGCACGTCACGTCCTCGGCCATCGCATCACCGGTGCGCTGCCAGGCCTTCGCGCGACACCCGCGGCAGATGCGCGAGTACTCGCACGCCTCGGGCGCGCAGATGCCCTTGGCTTCCTGGATGTCGAGCAGGTAGAGCTCGGATACCGCGTCTTGGAGCGTCATCTCGCGGATGCTGCCGATCGTCCAGTCCTGCGCGAACTGACACGGCATGATGCCGCCCTCGGAGTTGATGTTCATGTGGCCCTTGCCGACCGGGCACGCCGAGATGACCTTGAGGCGCTCGAGGCCGTTGGAGACGTCGATCCGGCGTTCGAGGAGCTTCTCGGCGACGTAGGGGATGAAGGACGGCATCGCGCCGATGTCCCACTCGAGTCCCTTCTTGCCCTCCTGCTCCCCGGCGACGAGGTCCTCGATGATGTAGTCGGCAAGCTCCCGCCACTGCTCGGGCGTGATGCGGCCGTCGTCCTCGCCTTCGCTGCGGCCCGAGGTGATGAGGTCGCAGAAGTAGATGAGTCCGCAGTCCAGGTCCCGGGCCTCCTGGATGAGGTCGTAGACGTAGGGCCACGTGTCTTGGCTGATGGCGGTCTTGATCGCGACGCCCACACCCTCCTCGCGGAGGATCTTGATCGCGTCGATAACCTTATGCCGAGTGCCGGGCACGCGAACCATCGCATCGTGGAACTCGTCGGGACCGTACAGCGATGTCGCGATCCAGTCGATGCCGTTGGCCTTGAGACGCCGCGCAGCGTCGCGGTCGATCTTCGTGCAGTTCGTCGAGACCGTGACGCGGATGCCGTACGAGCGCGCGAGCTCGAGGATCTCCCAGAAGTTGTCGCGCACCATCGGCTCGCCGCCCGAGAGGAACAGCGCGGGCAGCTTGCGCTCGCCCATCTGGTGCACGAGCGCGATCGTCGCCTCGTCGGTGAGCTCGTTGGGACGCTGACGCGCATCGGCCGCCATGTAGCAGTGGTCGCACATCAGGTTGCAGCGATTCGTGATGTTCCAGATGACATCGCTCGGCCTGCCGAGCTTGTAGGCGGTGATCGCCTTGTTCTCGACGCCGGCCAGGGGGCCCTTGAAGAAGAGGGAGCGGACGTGCGCCATGCGGTGCCTCCGTGCGTGTCGCCCCGGGCGGGCGGGCGCCCGAGGTACAGGGGTGCGACGCCCATTATACGCAACGCCCGCGCCAGCACGCACGTTGTAACTCTGGTTGCATACGGGGAGCGGTCCGCCTGTATGCAAGACGCTGTATTCTGGTCCGGTAGACCCCGCGAGACGAGGTCCCACGCAAGGCGGAAGCGGGATAGGCGCGCGGCAACGGGGAAGGTATTGCGTACAATCCAACCGCTGGCGAGAGAGCCGACAAGCGCAGGGAATGGTCGCCTGGGCCACGGCCCGATTCCGACGCCGTCGCCGAGGAGTGTCGCAAGGGACGGGGAGGTCGCGTGGGACCAACCGTAGGACTTCCGAGGTCTCTTCTGTATCACCGCTACCGGGTGCTCTGGAAGTCGTTCTTCGAGGGCATCGGTGTCGAGACGGTGGAGAGTCCGCCGAGCAACCGGGCGATCCTCGACCGCGGGATCCGGCTTGCGGTTGACGAGACGTGCCTGCCGCTCAAGCTCCTCATCGGGCACGTGGACGCGCTCAAGGGCCGGGTCGACTACGTCTTGATGCCGAGGATCGTGTCTGTGGCGCGCGGCGAGACGGCGTGCGTGAAGTTCCTCGGCGCCTACGACGTGGTGCGCAACGTCATCGATGACGTCCAGCTCCTCGAATACAACGTCGATGTGACCGAGGGCGTCACGGAGCGAGCCGAGCTCTGCCGGCTCGGTAGCGACCTCGGCGGCAATCGGCTCGCCGCGTGGTGGGCCTATGAGAAGGCGAAGCGCGCCGAGAGCCGGTTCCTCGAGGAGCGGACCCGTCTGCATGAGGCGGCGCTCGAGATGAGCGGCCTGAAGGTGCTCGTCGTCGGCCACGGCTACAACATCGAGGACGAACTCCTCGGCCTGCCCATCGTGCGCGCGCTCGAAGAACTCGGCGTCATCCCGGTCGCCGCCGAGATGCACGACCGGCACCTGCTCCGGCAACTGTCGCGAAGGCTCTCGAGCGACATCCCGTGGACGTACAACAAGGAGCTGCTCGGCGCCGTCGAGCGCTACCGCGACCGCGTGGACGGCATCATCTTCCTCGTGACGTTCCCGTGCGGGCCCGATTCGCTCATGACCGAGCTGTGTGTGCGGAAGATCAAGGACAAGCCGATCCTCGTCATCGTGCTCGACGAGCTCCAGGGCGACACGGGGCTCCGCACGCGCATCGAGAGTTTCGTCGACCTCATCGACTTCCGCCGCTCGCACTCCGCCTCTCGTCGTATCGCCTCTCTCGCCGAATGAGCCCATGACGACGACTCGGTCGACATCCGACTACTGCGTGAGCTTCCCGCACATGGGCAACTACTCACTGCCGATGTGCACGCTCGCGGGCATGCTCGACTGCAAGATCCTCGTCCCACCGAAGATGACGAAGCGAACGCTCGAACTCGGTGCCCGTCACAGCCCCGAGTTCGTCTGCATCCCCTTCAAGTACAACGTGGGCAACTTCATCGAGGCGCTGGAGCTTGGCGCGAACCTCATCGTCCAGGCAGGCGGTGGGTGCCGCTACGGCTACTACGGCGAGGTGCAAGAGCAGATATTGCGCGACCTGGGCTACGACTTCGAGATGCTCCGACTTCTCGGCGGGTTCTCGATACGCAGCTACCGCAAGCAACTCAAGACGATCAACCCGCGTCTGTCGATGGCCCGCGTGATGCGCACGTACGGATTCGCGCTCCGCCAGACGCAGGCACTGGACAGGGTCGAGGGCTACGTCCGCGAGAACTGTGGATTCGAGCTCGACGACGGGGCATTCGAGCACGCCCACGCGGACTTCCTCGCCGACCTCGCCAAGACGCGCGATAGCGAGTCCGTGGACGCCGTCGAAGCGGCGTACTTGGCGCGACTGCGCGCGATACCGACCGAGCGTCCGACGGATCTGCTCCGCGTCGGCGTTGTCGGCGAGCTCTACGTGGTCATGGAGCCCTACTCGAACTTCTTCGTGGAGAAGGAGCTCGCTCGGCGCGGATGCGAGGTGCACCGGTTCGTCACGGTGAGCGAGATGGTCGCGAACTCTGGCAAGAAGCGAGGGCCCGAGCACCTGCGGGAACTGCTCGCGCTCGCCGACCCGTATCTGAAGTACCACGTGGGCGCCGACGGGACCGAGAGCGTGGCGATGACGCACAAGCTCATGAAGGACGGCTTCGACGGTGTGCTCCATCTCAAGCCGTTCGGCTGCATGCCCGAGGTGAACGCGATGGCGGCGCTGCAGCGCCTCTCGCGCGACCACACGTTCCCGATCCTGTTCATCTCATACGACGCCCAGGCCTCCGAGACGGGTCTGCAGACGCGGCTCGACGCGTTCTGCGACATGCTGCGAATGAGGAAGAGGCGGTCGGCGTGAGGACCGCTCCAGATGATGCGGCGGTCGGCATGACCCACGGGCGGTGGAGATGAAGGCGTACCTCGGAGTCGACGTCGGCTCGATCTCGAGCAAGGCGGTCGTCATCGACGCCGACCTCAACGTGCTCGCCCGCTGCTACCTCTGGACCGAGGGTAATCCGGTCCGCGCGGTCAAACAGATACTGGCTGACATTGCCGGGCAACTCGAAGGTTCGGACGCGCAGGTCGTGTCGGTCGGCACGACCGGCTCGGCGCGCGAGCTCATCGGCGCAGTGCTCGGCGCGAACGTGGTCAAGAACGAGATCACGGCTCACGCGGTCGGTACGCTTTCGCGCTATCCGGACGTGCGCACCATCTTTGAGATCGGCGGGCAGGACTCCAAGATCATCATCGTGCGCGATGGCGTTCCGGTCGACTACGCGATGAACACGCTCTGCGCGGCGGGTACGGGCTCGTTCCTCTCGTCGCAGGCGAGGCGTCTCGGGGTAGCCGTCGAGGACTTCGGCGCGTATGCGATGCGCTCCACCAAGCCGACGAAGATCGCCGGGCGCTGCACCGTCTTCGCGGAGTCCGACCTCGTTCACAAGGCGCAGATGGGCCATCCGACCGAGGACCTGGTGGCGGGGCTCTGCAACGCGATCGTCATCAACTACCTGAACAACGTCGGCAAGGGCAAGGAGATCCTCGCGCCTGCGGTGTTCCAGGGTGGCGTGAGCAAGAACGTCGGTGTGGTGCGCTCGTTCCGAGAACTCACCGGCCTCGACGTTGCGGTCGATGACGACGGACACCTCATGGGTGCGATCGGCGTGGCGATCGTGGCGCTCGAGAGCGAAGACGAGACGCCCTTCGACTTCGCGGTGGGCGAGGTCGACTTCGCGACCACCGGGCACGAGTGCGGCGGATGCGCGAACGACTGCGAGGTCGTCGTCGTGCTCCGAGAGGGCGACTTCCTCGACGCCTGGGGCAACCGCTGCCCGAAGGGCCGCGAGCGCGTGCGGGAGAGGATCGAGGGCGCCGAGGAGCGGGAGCCGAACGCGAGCGCAGCGGCGACGCGCGAGCTCGCCTGACGCGGGCGGGGGCCTCGGCGTTGCGACGCGCGAGCCTACCGCTCCAGCCCTCTTTTCGTCGGCGCAGCGCTTGCTAGCCTCGATCTTTCACGAGCGCCCGAGACGCGGTCTCGAGACACCGGACCGG
>CAYWCB010000047.1:0-11610 GCA_964456615.1 uncultured Eubacteriales bacterium
CAAGCCAAGGAAGCCCGAGTAGAGGCCCGTGACCGCCCCCAGAAGCGCGAGTCCGACCGTGCTCGGGCCGGGCGCCGGGGGGTCGGCCGCGACGACCACTTCATCCTCGGCGCGTTCGGCGCCCAGCGTCTGAACGGTCATGTCGACCGCCATGTACACAATGAGCAGCGCCGTCGCTACGAGCACGACGCGTCCACCCACACGCGTTGCGATGAAGGCCCCCGCAACGGCGAACGCGGACCCGACGAGCCCGATCGTCACGCCGACCCGCAGATCTGCGAGCCCCCGTCGGCTGTACGCGATCGCCCCGGTGACCACGCTCGGGAGAATGACCGGCAACGGAGTGCCGACCGCAACGAGTTCGGACGTGCCGAGCAACATCCGGAGCGCGGGCGTCGTGACGACGCCCCCACCGATGCCGAACATCCCCGACAGCACGCCCGAGGCGAAGCCGATGGCGACCGTGGGGACCCAGCCCGTCACGACGTGGTCCGGCTACTCGGAGATGACGGGGAAGCGACCCGTCAGCGTGGTGCGATCGATCTTCCGCTCGCCGGTGAAGATCATCTTGAGCGGCACGTCCTCCCAGATCCTGTCGATCAGCATGGGCCAGCGCCGCTGGAACTCGAAGTAGTTCTGGCAGTTCGTGCGCGCGTAGTCGTTGGCGTCTCGCATAGCGTGGAGCGCCACCGACAGATACGCCTTCTTCTCGGGTTGGGAGAGCGCCCTGAGCAGGCTGGTGATCGTCGCACGCCACCCCATCGAGGAATCGATGAACCGACCCGGGTAGGGCATCATCGACTTCGGCGTGACTTCTCGAAGGTCCACCTGCGACTTGGCGAACTCGATCTTGCGGTGCTCGTAGACGAAGCTGTAGACGTCCTGACGGAACCGCAACGCCGGGCTACGGATCTCCGGCGGCTGGTGGATGACGTGCCACTCGTCATCGACGAAGACGTCGGCGCCGTGCATGCGCGCATTGATGACGTAGTCGATGTCCTCGCCGCGAAGCACCCATGGGTCGAACGAGACGTTCGCGTACATATGGCGATGAAGGGCGAGGCATCCCCCGAACGCGATCGGCGAGGGCTGGATCCGGGGAGGCTTCGTGACGATCGACAGCGCCTCGTTGTACGCGTCCTGCTGCCTCCAGAACATGTCCGCCCAGTGCGCGGTGTCGTGCCGCTGGTAGCGGCCTTCCACGTCGGTGTAGTAGCCCGTCTTTGCAAGCACGGGCGTGTTGCTGCCCTCGAACTTCTGGCCGAGACCGAGCATGGCGATATCGAGGAACTCCTCGCTCGTGATGATCTGATCGTCGTCGACGAAGACCACCTCGTCGCATCCGAGCACCGCCGCCGCGATGAGCCCGACGTTGCGGACCGCGCCGTATCCGACAAGGTTCACCCCGTGGATCATGTCGGCGAACTCGATCTGTTCGAGCCGACGATGGAGCGAGCCCATCGCCGCGGGTCCGATCATGATCTTGTCGATCTCCGGGAACTCGCGCAGGATGCCGTGGACCCGGTCGGCCGCCTGGTTCTCGATCGCCGGGTCGGTGACCGCCACGATGACGACGACGCGCCCGAGCCCCTCGACCTGGCGAAGGGACTCCAGGCACGCCGGCAGCGTCCCTTCCTGGTCGACGGGGGTGGGGTGGTCGTACACGCCGAGGAGACGGTCGTCCTGGCGACCGCGACGTCGGGTCCAGAACGTCGGAATGACGAGGCAGGGCACGAGGCGGACACCTCTCGCATGCTATATCGATGTGATCCGGATTCGCGTTCTATGCGCGAGCGGAAGAGTGGTCGGTTCCAGCACTCAACATGATACCCGAGTGTGCAGGACGGAGGTCACGGGTACGGCTGGCGGAGAGGACGCGCCGACCGCGCCGTCCCGGCGATCACTACGCGGAATCGACGATGTTGAGGTCGCACCCGCATGCGGTACACGATCCCCCACGCAGGCCTCTGACACTCGTGGCATACCCCCTCCGCTGTACGGCCAGTGCACCGCATTCCGGACAGATCGTGTCCTCCCCTCCCGGTTCGGCGACATTGCCGAGGTAGACGTAGCGCAGGCCGGCCTTCCGGCCGATCTCGCGCGCATGTTCGAGCGTCTCGAGCGGGGTCGGATCGAGGTCTGAGAACTCCAGGTAGGGCATGAACCTCGTCACGTGCCAGGGCGTGTCTGCCCCAAGGTCGCCGACGATCCACTCGGCGATGCCGCTGAGCTCCGCCTCGTCGTCGTTGATGGTCGGCACGACGTTCGTGACGACCTCGACGTGCATGCCCCACGTCTCTTGCGCTCTGAGCGCCATGTCGCGAACGACGCTGCCGTGGCGTACCTTGCACAGACGCCGGACGGCCTCGTCTGAGAACCCCTTCACGTCCACGCGCCACACGTCGATCGTCTCGCCGAGGAAGTCCAATCCCTGCTCGGTGATGTAGCCGTTGGTCACCATCACCGTGAAGAGCCCGCGTTCGTGCGCGACGAGCGAAGCGTCCCGCACGAACTCGGCGGTGATGATCGGCTCGTTGTACGTGTACGCGATCCCCGGACACCTCTCCTCCTCGGCAAGGTCCACGAGCGCCTCCGGGGTCATGACGCCGAGGCGCACGCTCCCGTCCTCGGGCGTGCTTCTGCTGACCTGCCAGTTCTGACAGTGACCGCACCGCATGGAGCAGCCCACGCTGCCGAGCGAGAGGACCCTGCTGCCGGGGTGGTAGTGGAAGACCGGCTTCTTCTCGATGGGATCGACACACAGAGAGGAAACCAGCCCGTAGGTGAGCGCCTGGAGCTTGCCGCCCACGCTCTCACGCACACCGCACCAGCCGCGACGGCCTTCGGCGATGAGGCAGCGGTGCGGGCACAGACCGCACCGGATCTTCTCGCCCTCGGTCGTCCACACCTGCGCGTCGCGCATGGCCGACTCGCCCCTAGCCGACCGCCAACCTGACCTGGTTGCGGCCGCTCGCCTTCGCCTGGTAGAGGGCACCGTCCGCCGCCTCGAGCAGGCTGAGCGCCTCGGCGGCACGCGAGCCCACGGATGCGACACCGAGCGACGCGGTCACGTGCACCTCGCGTGCACGATCGTCGATCGTGATCGTGATGGGCATGGCCGCGAGGTGCTCGCGCAGCTTCTCGGCGACGACGAACGCCTCCGTCTTTGTGATACCCGGAAGGATGATGGCGAACTCGTCGCCTCCGTACCGGATCGGTATGTCGCTCTCGCGCAGGGTTGTGCGCAGCATCTCGCCCACCGCTTCAAGCACCGAGTCCCCGGCGGGGTGTCCGAGGCCGTCGTTGATGCGCTTGAAATCGTCGATGTCGAGCATCACGAGCGACAGAGGGTTCCCGTAGCGGGACGAACGCGCGACCTCTTCGGAGAGCCGGGCGGCGAGCACCCGCCGGTTCCACAGTCCGGTCACCTCGTCGATGGTCGCGAACGCTTCGAGGCGCTCCTTCTCGCGTCGGAACCTGCGTCGCTGTAGCGGGAAGCACATCTCCCACGTCGAGGCGCCTTCCAAGATCGCGGCTGCGTGCTCCACGCACGTCGCATACCCGCACGCGCCGCAGTCGAGGACGTCAGCGCGAGTCGCGAACTCGCCCTCGGCGAGCACTCCATCGATCTCGGCATCCGTCGGTTGCACGACCTTCACAGGGTCGGGTGTGAATGTCCGTACGAGATCGACGCGGGGCAGGTATCCGAGCAAGGAGCGGCTGCTCACCGCAGGGACCAGCTGTCGCTCGCGCTCGGCGGCCTCGATGTTGCGCTTCGCGAACACGGAGAGCCCCGGATTCACGGTAGGCCCGTCGATGCATCCCTCGCAGTTGAGCATGTCGATGACCGCCGGGGCGGACTCGCCGCGCTCGATGGCGGACAGAAGCTCGTCCAGTTCCCGCAAGCCGCGCACGGTGACCACGTCGCTGTCGGTCATGGCAAACGACTCCAGCGTGCGCCGCGGGAAGCCGTCGGTGAGCGAGATCTCCTTGGCGGGCTGCGAGCGCTGCACCATCGGGGACGGGGCGATCGGCACCCGCTCTGAGGTCGACTCGGCGATGAGACGCTTGAGCTCGGAGAAGTCGATGGCGGCGTCGACAGCGCCCGCGAGGTCGGGCTCGAAGATCTCATCCTTGCGGGCGTAGCACGGAGACACGTAGACGACCGCGCAGCCCTCGGGATAGAGCCGTTTCACGAGCCGGGCATGGGCGATATAGGGCGGCACGAGCGGAACGAGTGCTTGCGTCAGCTCGGAGTGGAACTTGCGCACCCACATCGTGGCGACCGGGCAAGTGGACCGTATCCGTGGGATGTGCCCTGGTCGCGTGAGAGCGCTCTCGTACTCCGTTGCGACGAGTTCTTCTCCGACGACCGTGCTCTCCATCGCGTGGAACCCCACTGCCTCGAGCGCCCGCTCGATCTCAGGAGGCGTCATCGGGTGCAAGGCTGCGACGAACTCCGACGCGAGCACCGCGACGACCGGCCTTCCACTCGCGAAGAGCTCTCTCACCGCAGGGGTGTCGTCCCGGACAACGTGCCCGCAGGCCGGGCACTCCGTCACACACAGGCCGCACTGGACGCACTTCTCGGCGATGATCTGCGAGGCGCCGTCGACGACGCGTATCGCGCGGGCGGGGCAGTGGCGAACACAGCCCCAGCACTCGCGGCAGGCATCGGGATCCACCGAGATGAGCGGCTGGTCCGGCCGATGCGGAGGCGTCCCCGGTGCAGGAGCGACCGGGAGCGACGCAGTCGCGTGTGTGCCGCCCTTTCGCATCATGTCGCCCGCCTCACCCTCCACCAAGCTGCTCCGCTCCGGCCCTCCTGAGCAGCGCCGCCAGAGGCAGTCCGAGTCCGTAGACGGCGATCGACTGACCCAGGAAGATGGCCACGACGCCGAAGGCGTACATGGCGAGCCACTGCCCCTGCACGTCGATGCCGAGGGCAGGGAGCCGATAGAAGCCCGCGCCCGTCAGCATGATGGGCAGGTATGCCGGAACGATGAGCGCATTGACGACTACCGGGCCGGCGAGCGCGACGAGCACCCGTTCGCGCATCCGCCACGTCCATGCCGCCGCGAGCAGCGTCGCAAGGGAGCCGAAGAGCACGTCGAGCCAAGCGAGCGGGAAGGTCGCCAGCATGAAGGAGTTCGCCACCGCCGACCCCAGAGCCAGTCCGGGGATCGCGGCCGGGGTGAAGAGCGCGACCACCGTGAGCGCCTCGCTCAGGCGCACCTGCACAGGGCCGTAGCCGAATGGGTTCTGGATCACGACGAGGGTGAATGCGGCGTACACGGCCGCGATGACCCCCGCCTGAGCCACGTAGCGCGATCGCTTCACAGTCGCAGCCTTCGCGACGGCGGGAAAAGTGGCTGGATTCTAGCACAGCGACAGGTCCCGACATGGCTCCTTACCTTTCTCCTAGGCCGGCAGCCCCGACAGGTCGCTGCGCTCGCCCGCTGCGACGGGATTCGTCGAGTCGGCCGTCTCCTGTCGGTCGAGTGCCTCGAGCAGGGCTGCTACGACGACGGGATCGAACTGCGCGCCGGCGGCCTCTTGGAGCCTTCTGCGCGCGTCCTCCAGGGAGCATCGCTCGTTCTCGCGAGAGCCCGTCAGCCCCCCGAAGGCGTCGGCGACGGCGAGCACGCGCGCCAGCAGCGGGATGGACTTCCCCTTGAGGCCCATGGGATATCCCTCACCGTCCCAGCGCTCGTGGTGGTGCAGGACCGCCGGTGTGACCTCCTTGAGGAAGTCGATCTGCTCGACCACGCTCACGGCTGACCCCAACACCGCCTTCACGCGCTCCAGCTCCGCGTCCGAGTGGTCCGGCTTGGAGAGCAGGATCTGCTCGGCGACGTTGGTGGTGCCGAGCTCGTGGAGCAGACCCGCGTAGCGGAGCAGATCGAGCTGCTCTCGCGGCAAGGAGAGCGACTCTCCGATGAGCGTCGCGTACTCCACCACGCGCGCAGGCTGCGCCTCCGCCGCGCGGTCGTTCGTGGCGAGCGAAGCCGAGAGCGCCGCGATCGTCCTCGCGAAGTCGTCTCGTACTCGCGAGAACAGCGCCGCGCGTTCAATGGCGGCAGCGGCGTGCCCCGCCATGGCCTCAAGCAGCCTGCCATCGGTGAACGTGTAGCGGATCCCGGTCGTCGAGGCGCAGAACAGATACCCGCTGTGGTGGTTGTCGGTCGACAGAGACGTGCAGATGAACGCCCAGTGCTCGCGTACGGAAGGGTCGTCGAGCAGCGTCCCTCCGCGCTCCAGGCAGCCGATCCCGTCGAGGGGATCCACCTTCGTGTCGCGTCCCGCCGCCTCCTCGATCAGCATCTCGACTTCGGCCCTGGTGACGTCGTTTCCGATCACGACCTCTGCTCGATCTCGGCCCCAGCCCGTGAGCACTACCCCGGCGACATCGAACGAGAAGCTGCGGTCAAGCTCCTCCAGAACGACCGCGACGACCTCGGCACCGTCAGTGAGCCGCTCGAGCGAGCCTCCTACGGTGTTCGCGCGCTGGCTGGCGGCGAGCGCGTCCTGCGTCTCCGAGTGCCGCTCGGAATGCTCGATCGCAAGGGCGGCGAAGCTCGCGAAGCGCTCGATCCGGTGGATGTCGGACTCGCCTGGGAGAGGTCCCGACGAGAGGCGTAGTTCGAGCGTCCCACTCGCCTTGTTGCCGACCATGAGGGGAGCGACGACGGTGCACGGGCTCCGGCCACCGGGACTGGAGCGATCGCTTCGCACGACGACGGTTCGGCCCGACTTGAGAGCCCTGGCCGCTGCGCCTCCCTCGAGCCGGAGCTTCGTGCCTCTGGGCCTGACCCCCTCACCTGCGGATGCGATCAGCTCGACGTAGCCACCGGATCGAGTGACCGCAAGCGTTCCCGCATCCGCGCCGAAGGCGCGCAGCGCGGTGGCGAGCAGATGCCTGGAGGTCTTCACCGGGTCCTCCAGGACCCCCACCACCGACTCTGCCGCGCTCATCGACTCCGACGCCTCAGCGGGATCCGGCACCTGATCGCTCGGATCGGCGGACGCCGTCAGCCCGCTCTGGGCGGCCGACAGGCCGATGGCCGACTGGGCGATCGAGGATGCCAGGCGTGCCAGCGCCTCGATCTCTCTGCGAGTCACGACGGGCATGCTGCGCACCGCGAGCCGGGCGACCTCTTCCCTCACCCCCCGGCCGATCAAGTGCTCGTAGAGCCGGCGACGCTCCCGGGTCGAGGACACGAAACCGCTCACGACCGCATGGCAGACGACAGAGCCCTCGTACCGTACCGGGGCGAGATATGTCGCAAGACCCGCGCGACACTCCTGCTGGCACAGGCTGTCGGTCGGCGCGGGCGGTCGATCGTAGCACTCCAGGGGCCCCGGCTCGATCGCGTCGAGTGACAGGTGGCAGTAGCCGCAACGATCCATCACATAGAGCGGCTCGCACGCATCGAGGTCGACGACGAACAGCGACAGACTGCACGCGTGGAAGAACGCCTCGGCGCTCGAGAGCCACCCGGGCGCGTCGAATGCATGGCGCACGCTATCGTGCAAAGAGCCCACTCACCGCCCCTGCCGTGTGGATGCCTTATGGGAGGTATCGGCGGCGGTGACGGCCGCCTTGAACCAGCGCGACCTGCGAAGACAGCCCGCCGATCCTGTCCCGGCGACTACACGCGGCCGCGCGGGAGCGTGAGGGTGAACGTGGTGCCGAATCCGAGGGTGCTCTCCACATCGAGGGTCCCGCGCAACTCCTCGGTGATGCTTCGAGCGATGGCGAGTCCGAGCCCGAACCCGCCGACTCCCCCACCACGGGTCCTGGACGCGTCGCTTCGGTAGAAACGCTCGAAGATGCTCGGTAGATCCTGCGGAGGGATACCAGGGCCTGTGTCGGAGACCTCGATGGCGATCATCTCTCGCCGCCGGCGCGTCGTGACCGAGATGCGACCCGCGGGCGGAGTGTACTTCGCGGCGTTGTCGAGCAGGATCGAGAGAACGTCCTCCACCCGGTCCGGATCGCTCACCATGATGAGTGGACCCTCCTCGGGGCCGATGAACCGCTGGTTCTTGTCCGCATAGTGGCTCGCAACGACAGCGAGCGCCTCGCGCGAAGCCATGTTCACGTCGAAGCGGACCTGACGGAGCTGCAGGGCCTGCTCGCTGCGCACGAGGGTCAGCAGCTCGCTCGTGAGTCGGGCCATCCGGCGCGACTCACGATCGATGGCGTTCACGGCTTCGTCGCGAACCTCGGCATCGTCGGCACCCCATCCCCGAAGGATACTGACGTAGCCACGGATGCCCGCGACTGGCGTGGCCAGCTCGTGCGAGGCGTCCGCCACGAACCGCGTTTGAGCGTCCGAGCGACGCTTCAGGCGGTCGATAAGGCGGTTGATGGACCGCGCGAGGTCCCCGATCTCGTTCTCGCCCTGGATGGGCAGACGCACATCGAGCTTCCCAGCATCGATCGCGTCGGCCGCCTGCCTCAAGTTGCCCACGAGTCGGAGCACCCAGAAAAGGGACGCCTGCATCACGAGGACCATGATGAGCATGGTCGAGAGTGCGAGCGCGGCCATCGGGGCGCGGATCGCGTCGATGGCCCGCTCCTCGCGCACGGGGTAGTAGACGATGTCGATGATGCCTGTCTCGCCCCCCGGTAGCGTCGCGGGCTTGTGGACGACCTGCGCGTCGAGGATAGCCGGGGAGAACAGGCCGGCGAGCGGCGGCCTGAGCTCGAGCGTGCTCTGGACCTGCCTGCCGGACTCCTGCGCCTGACCGCGAGTGGCGGCCAGCTGGGGCAGATCCGCCCTTGGAGAGCTCGCCCACTGCAGCTCGAGGTTCTCGTCGTAGAAGGCGACCTGCGGCTCGGCGGGGGCGCGCGTTCCGTAGATCGCCTTCACGTTCTCGATCGCGATCTCTTGCGCGCGTTCCTGCGCCTCAACGCCGGCGAGCCCCTCCTTGCTCACCTCCGCGGTGGCGGCTTCGACCTGCTGCGCGAACACCCGCTCGACCGCCGAGGCCACACGACGGGCCACGTCAGCGGAGACCGACGTGAGGCCATCAGAAACGAACACGTATGTCAGCAGCGCCACGCCCCCAACGGCGACCACCGCAAACGCGATCGACGCCAGGAGAAGCCACGCCCTGAGTGAGAGGCGGCGCATCTAGCCCCTAGCGAAGAAGTAGCCCACGCCCCTGACCGTCTGGATGATCTTGTTGTCCCGGTCGCCGATCTTGTTGCGCAGGTGGTGGACGAAGACCTCGATGACGTTGCTGTCCCCACCGTGCTGCCCACTCCAGACGGCGTCGAGGATCTCCTCCCTCGTGATGACCCTGCCGGCGTTGAGCACCAGGAACTCGAGCAGTTCGTATTCCTTCGCCGTCAACTCGATGTCGGACCCCTCGACCGTCACGCGACGCGACGCAGGGTCTATCTCGATGCCAGATGCGCGGTACTGCGAGGTCGGCGCCTCGTTTTCGGATCGCCTCAGGAGCACTCTGACACGAGACATCAGTTCGGGAATCTCGAAGGGCTTGCGGAGGTAGTCGTCGGCCCCCGCATCGAACCCGGACACGACGTCGCGGGTCTCGGCGCGCGCCGTCAGCACCAGAATCGGGAAGCGTTTTCCCTCTCGCCGAAGCCGCCTTGCCACCTCGATCCCGTCCACGTTCGGAAGCATGAGGTCGAGGATGACGAGCGCGGGCTCCTCCTTCTCGATCAGGTCCAAGGCGGCCGCGCCGTCATCGGCCCGCTTCACGTCGTAGCCCGCGTGCTTGAGCTCCAGCTCGATGAAACGGGCGATCGTGGCGTCGTCTTCTACGACGAGGATCGTTGCCGGACTCATCGGCACCTCCCGAAACGTGCGGCGCTTCACTCGGAGCATACCGCACGACCGCTGCTCAGGGCAGGAGCGTCTCCGCTATCTGCACGGCGTTCAGCGCCGCTCCCTTGCGGAGCTGGTCTGCGACGACCCACATCGAGAGGCCGTGGGGCACGCTCGGGTCCACCCGGAGGCGTCCGACGAAGGTGTCGTCGGTGCCCTCGAGCAGCGCAGGCATCGGATACGTCCTGGCGCCGGGGTCGTCGAGCAGCGTGATGCCGGGCGCCGAAGCGAGCGCCTCCCGAGCTGTCTCGAGCGAGACGGGCCCGGCGAACTCGACGTTGATGGCCTCGGAGTGGCAGCGGAGCACCGGTACGCGCACGCACGTCGCATGTATGCGCATCTCGGGCGCGTGCATGATCTTCCGCGTCTCGACGACCATCTTCCACTCTTCCTTGGTCGATCCATCGTCGAGGAACACGTCGATCTGTGGGATACAGTTGAATGCTATCCGGTGCGCGAACTGCTCGGCGACCAGGGGCCGACCCTCAAGGAAGTCGCCGGTCTGGTCGTAGAGCTCGGCCATCGCGGCAGCGCCCGCGCCACTTGCGGCCTGATAGGTCGATGCGACGACGCGGGTGATCGGCGCGAGGTCGGCCAGCGGCTTCAGGGCGACCACCATCTGGATGGTCGAGCAGTTGGGGTTCGCGATCACGCCTGAGTGCCACGCGACGTCTTCCGGGTTCACTTCCGGCACCACGAGCGGCACGCCCTCTTCCATGCGGAAAGCCGAGGAGTTGTCGACCATCACCGCACCCGCCGAGACGACCGCCTCGCGCGTGTCTTTCGACCTCGCCGCCCCTGTCGAGAAGAGCGCGATGTCGATGCCCTCGAATGAGGCGGGGGTCATCTCCTGTACCTCGAGCTCGCCGCCCGCGAACGGCAGGCGCTTGCCCGCTGAGCGGTGAGAGGCGAGAGCCACGACGCGCTCGGCCGGGAAGGAACGCTGCTCGAGCACACTGAGGAACTCGGCGCCGACGGCGCCGGTCGCCCCCGCGACGGCGACGACCGGGCGAGCCGGCATCTGCTTGTCCCAGGCCATGCGTTACGCGCCTCCTCCGGAGGCGTGGCGCCCTCCCGACCCGCTCGCGGACGCCGTCACGCTGACCTCGTCCTCGGCGAGCCCGAAGCTCTCATGGAGAGCGCGGACGGCGTCCTGCACCTGACGTGCGTCTATGACGCACGAGATGCGGATGGGTGACGTCGAGATCATGTCGAGGTTCACGCCCGCCTCGGCGAGCGCGCGGAACATCTGCGCCGCTATGCCGGGGTGCGTGCGCATGCCGGCGCCGACGAGAGAGACCTTCGCTATCGACTCGTCGACAGAGAAGTCACGAGCGCCCAGGTGTCCCACTGCACCCTCGGCCGCAGTCCTCGCCCGGCCGAGATCGTCCTTCGGTACCGTGAAGGTGATGTCCGTCGTCCCGGCCTCGGACACGTTCTGGATGATCATGTCGATGTTCACGTTCGCGTCGGCCATGCGGGTGAAGACGTCCGCCGCGACGCCCGGACGGTCGGGTACGTCCCGGATCGTCAGCTTGGCTTCGGAGACGTCGTGCGTGACGCCCGAGATGATCGCCTGTTCCATGGTCTCGTCCGCCTCTCTCACGATCGTGCCGGGCTCTTCGGTGAAGCTCGACCGGCAGTGGATGATGACGCCGTGGTTGCGCGCGAACTCCACCGAGCGCATCTGCAGCACGCCCGCGCCGCCTGCCGCCATCTCGAGCATCGCCTCGTAGCTGATGACGTC
>CAYWCB010000048.1:0-11422 GCA_964456615.1 uncultured Eubacteriales bacterium
GTCTCGGTCGTCACGTGCAGGCACGCGCTCACGCGCACTCCTTCGAGCGGCCGCTCGCGCTCGAAGCGCTCACGGATCGATGCGAGGACCGGCATGTCCTTGTCGGCCCACTCGATGCGCGCCTTGCCGGCCGCTGCGAGCGTGAGGTCCTTGACGTGATGGTTCATCGATGACTCCTCGGGTCTGGACGTGGACGGTTCCGTCCGCACGCTGGCCGACGCTCGGCGCGATGCGGCTGTGACGTATTCAGGAAAGCCGAGAGAGTATACCAAGCAGAAGCCGCGTGAGGTCCTCCTCGGCGCGCGCGCCCCTCTCGAGCACCTCGTCATGGCCGAGCCCGTGACTCGCGGCGACGTTCGTCACGAGGGACAGACCAAGGACCTTCAGGCCGAGGGCGCGCGCGGCGATCACTTCCGGCACCGTCGACATGCCGACGACATCGGCACCGATGGTGCGCAGGTAGCGTACCTCGGCGGGAGTCTCGAACGTCGGCCCGAGCACTCCGGCATACACGCCTTCGCGCAGTCGCAGGCCCTGCTCGTCCGCAGCCGCCCGTGCAACCTCACGAAGCCCCGGGTCGTAAGCGTCGTTCATCGGCACGAACGGTGTGCCGCCCTCCGGCCCGGGCCAGCCCACCAAAGGGTTGTCCCCCGTGAGGTTGATGTGATCTGAGATGAGCAGCGCGTCGCCCGGCTCCAGTTCCGGATTCACGCCACCTGCCGCATTCGTGACGACGAGCGTGCCTGCGCCCAGTGCCGCCGCGAGCCTTGCGGGGTACGAGGCATCCAGAGAGCTCACGCCCTGGTAGCGGTGGACGCGACCCGCGAAGACGACGACAGGGACGTCTGCAACGGTGCCCAGCAACAGCCGTCCCGCATGACCGGGTATGGCTCCCTCCGCGCGCGGATAGCCCGCTACCTCCGCGTAAGACAGCTCGAGCCGAGCATCGACGCTTCGCGCGAGCCCACCGAAGCCGGAGCCGAGTATGAGCGCGACGCGCGGGAACCCGGCGTGGGACGTCAGTATGCTCGGAACCTCGACCTGCACCGCTCACTCCCCGTTCTCGATGCCGAGCCGCACCTGGACGTTGCTGCCCGCGCACCTGCATCTGCGATCGGATCGCCCGCTGCGTGGCGGCCGTTGCGCCCTCACCGCGCCTGCCCCAAGAGCTCCTCGTAGAGCCCGAACAGTCGTGACTCCATCGACTCCCAGTTGAGCGAACTCTCGACGAGCTGCCTGCCCTCGCGCCCCTTGCGGAGCCTCGCTTCGCCCGACTCGAGCAGGTCGAGCACCGCCGACTCGGCCTCTTCGACCGATCCCGGAGTCACGAGCACCCCGCCCACGCCCTGCGTCGCGGCTCTCAGCGGCGCGAAGTCGCTCGCAACCCAGGGCAGACCGGCAGCCATGTAGTCGAAGACCTTCATCGACACGTTCTTATCGTACTTCGGGTGCGGCTGGAGGAGCGACAACCCCACCCATGCGTCACGCAGGGCTTCGCCGATCTCCCCGTACGGGATAGGGCCGCGCATCTCCACAGCGTCGCTCGAGACGGAACCGAGGAATCCGTGCAGGTCCCGGTCGACCTCTTCCGTGGCACGGCCGTAGATGACGAGTCTCGCGTCGGGGAATCGCCCGCAGACCCCCTCCACCACCCGGACCATCTCGTAGAACCCCCGCGCCTTCGAGACCGACCCGACGTAGACGAGCGTCGGAGCAGCGGCCGGCGCGGAGTCCGGGGGCTTGAACAGCGCCAGCGGAGGGTAGTTGTCGAGCTCCACGACGCGCGAGTGCAGCGCGGCGAAGCGTTCTCTGAGTGCGGCATCGGCGACCACGACGGCCGAGAGCCGGGGAACGTAGGTGCGCTCCGTCCTCTCGGCCCAGCGCGCAGCCGCCGGTCGGAGCGGCCGGGGGATCCACGCCTTCTGGTCCATCGCATCCGGATAGTGCTCGTGAGCGTCGTAGACGACCGGCTTGCCGGTCCTTCTGCGGAGCTCGGCCATCGCGGGCAGCAACTCCGGATCGTGGAAGTGGAAGAGGGCCGCGCCCGTCTTCTCGGCGGCCTCGACGACCTCGCGCGAGCCCGCGAAGCGCGAAAGACGCCCCACCGCGCGCGGAAGCGGCAGGACCTCGACCCCCTCGAGCGTCCGCCTGCCGCCGTCGTCCCGGCACACGAGCAGCGTGCGATACCGGCGCGCCAGCGAGCGGCACTCGTGGTACAGCACCCTGCTGTCGGTCGGGACGTGGACCGACGTGACGTGGCACACCGTGGCCTCAGTCTGCGGCAACGCTGCCCCTCGAACGGAAGCGCAGCCAGCCGACCGCCAGGCCTGCAAGCAGGCCGATCAGCGCGCCCCGCAAGATGCTCGAGAGCAGGTAGCCGCCGCTACTGCCCGGCGCCACGACCACGTTCCCGTCGAGGTAGACGTAGCGTTCCGACTGTCCGAGCTGCAACCTGGCAAGTTCGGCGCGGTCTTGCGCCGTGAAGATCTCCTCCTGGAGGTTGGTGATCGCGGATGCGAAGCTCGCGCGATCGCTCGGCGTCAGACCCGGCGACTCCGCCTGCTTCTGCAGCTCGACCAGCCGAGGCTCGAGCTTGGCGATACGCGTCTCCTGCTGGGCCAAGGTGAGCCGCTGGTATGCGATGTTCGGATCGATCTGACCGAGCACCCGTTCGCGGGCCGCCGAGCTCACCGCCCCTACGGCACGCTCCGCGTCGGCCCTGTCGGCCCTTTGTGCGGAAACGACGACCACGCTCGTGTTCTTGCCGTCCACCGCTGCGCTGACCGCGCCCAGCTGCGAAGGCGCGATGCCGAGGCTGGCAGCCGCGGACTCGCGGACATCGGGAAGGCTCACGGCAGCGATCACGCTGTCCACGGTGGGGATGTTCGGGATCCCCTGGATGCCCACCGCCACCCTGAGCCGTTGCCTGGCCACGAAGCCGGGGTCGGGTGCGCTGACGTATGCCCGAGCGCCCCCGACGAGCGCGCCCACGAGAACGGCCACCAGCACGATCGGCCACTGCGTCCGGCCGAATCGCACCAGAGCCGTCACTTCATTCGGACGTTCGGTCACAGCTGACCCTCCTCGTTCGTGTCGGCATAGATGCGCATCGCGGCCATGCCCAATCCTAGACTCAACCAGAGGAACTTGCTCGTCTCAAGGCTGTAGGTGAGCGACTGCACGAGCAACACCGTTCCGCCTGCCAGACTCCCGACGGCAAGCGCCTGCAGACGACCGGCCATGGCCTTGAGCGCGACCTTGAGCGTGCCGAACCAGAATCGCACGATGAGCCACGCGAAGCCGATGAAGCCGAACAGCCCCGTTTCCGCCAAGACCGTGATGTAGGCGGTGTGGGACTCCACGAGACCGAGGTTCACGAAGGCGGACCGGTAGTACGGGAACACCAGCGGCCAGTTTCCCGGCCCGATACCCAGCGGATGATCCGCGAACATCCTGAGTCCGCTCATGCCGAGGTAGATGCGGAACAGGAAGGACCGGTTGGAAGAGACATCGAGGATCTTCGTCTGCACGAAGGTCGGATCCATGAAGCGTATGAGGACAACGGTCGCGACGACGCCGATCGCCACGACGACGCCGATCTTGATCGTCGGGGACACGCGGGAGAAGAGAAGCACGACCAGCACTCCTGCGGCGAAGCCCACCCAGGCGCCGCGAGAGAAGGTGAACGCGAGTCCGGCCAGACCCGCCAGCACGCAAGACGCGGCCACCGCGCGCTTGACGAGCCCGCGTGTGCCCAGCGCCGCGGGTAGCGTGAGCGCGAGCGATGCCGCGAGGAAGCTGCCGAAGATGTTGGGGTCCTTGAACGTCACCCGCGCGCGGATGCCGTAGGACCAGACCTCGTAGAAGGGCTGGATGGACCAGATGCCCATTCGTTCGGCGATGGCCAGCACGCCGAAGACGCCGGTGATCAGCAGCAGACTCCACAGAACGAGCCAGCCCTTGTCCGCTGAGTCGACAGCGAGCACGACCAGGTAGAGCAGCGCGACGCTGGAGAGGAGGCTGACCCAGGACACGGCCGCCGTCATCGGCCGGGTCGCTGCCGGGATCGCCGCGGCCGAGAACGCGAGCAGGAGCAGGACCGGGACGTCGGCGCGCGTTGGGGCCCACTCGGTCCGGCCCTCGAGCACACGCCACGCGAGCACGACCGCGACGAGCACGACCGCTGCCTGGTATGCGGTCAAGATCGCCCCCGCGACCTCGGCGACCCGCCCGACGACATCGAGGGCGGCCGCACCGACGAGTGCCACGATCCCGAATTCCGGCCGTCGATACGTCACGACGACGAGCGCCCCCGCGAAGAACGCGAGCATGCATGCCAGGAACACCGTGGGCAGTGTCTCCGCGACGAACCACAAGCTCACCGCTGCCAGTGCGGCCGCGAGGACCCAGAGCGCGTCAAAGCGCGTCGGCGAGGATGTCGGTGCTGTCGTGGTGCGGGTCACGAGCCTCGCTCCTGCCTATGCCGATCCCCTCCAGCATCCGATACTGCGGCGAAGACGGCGAGCAGCTTCGGCTTCTCGCACTCCCAGTTGTAGCGCTCGAGGGCCGCCCTGCGACCACGCCCGCCAACGGACTGCAGCGGCTCTGGTCCCTCCAAGAGCATGCGGACCGCAGTCGCGATGGAGGTCGGATCCGACGGGTCTTCGATCAGCGTACCAGCACCGGAATCGCGCACCACCCGAGCCATGTCGGGCAGATCCGATGCGACCACCGGGATGCCGACCATCATGTACTCGAAGAGCTTGTTCGGAGCCGCCGTCGCATAGCTCAGACACGAGCCTAGTATGGTGATGAGGCCGGCGTCCGCGGAAGCCGTGTAGCGCATCAGCGTCTCGTGGGGAACGGCCTCGAAGAAGACGACCGAGTCCCCGAGGTGCGCCGACTCCACCTGCTGCTCCAGCTCCTCCTCCATCGGACCGTAGCCCACCATCGCGAGTCTGCACTCAGGGAGCAGCGGCATCGCTCGGATCAGCTCGGGCAGGCCACGGTTGCGGTTGAAGACACCCTGGTAGATGAGGAGTATGCGCCTGTCGCCGAGCGCTCGCGCCCGGAACTCGGCGTCAGGCTCGGGTTCGACGACCACCTCCGGGACGTTGAGCACTACGGTCGGTCTCGGGATCCGATACGTGTTCTCGAGCACGTCGGCCCGGCCGACATCGGAGGTGATCACCGCTGCCGAGCGTCGCGCGAAGAAGCCCTCGTACGCCTTCATCAGCGCAAGCCACAGGCGGTTCTCGGCTACCGGCCAATTGCGGCCGACGGCGAGTTCGTCCGAGTCGTAGACCACCGTCGCGCCGCGCAGGAATGCCGCGACGTGCGCAGCGAACAGCGGGTACGCGTCTCGCGGGTTGTAGATGTCGGCGTCTTCGCGATAGGCGGCCGCGATGGAGCGCCAGATCCCCTCGGCGAAGCGAACGAACTTGAGTCCGTAGCGCCGCGTGAATCGCCGTGACCTCAGCGTGATCCGCTTCACGACATAGCCCTCGCGCTGCTCGAACTCCGGCGTGTCTTCGTCCTTGAGTCCGATGAGCACGACCTCGTAGCCGTCCTGCGCGAGAGCTCGCGCGGCGCGGTCAACACGCGTCAGGTAGCGCGATGCGTTGTACTGGATGATGCAGACCTTGGCGCGAGCGCGCTGACTCCCGGAAGCCTTGGGTCGGGCCGCGCGATCCCCTCGGCTTTCGTGCGCTTCGCTCATCGCGCGCTCACCGAGCGGAGCACCCGCGCGAGCTCCCCCGCCTGCAGGCGGCGGTCGTACCTCGCTACCGCATCGGCGTCCGGAGTGGCAAGCGGCCGCCCCGCCGACTTCGCGTCCGCCAGCCGAACGAGTGCGGCATCCAGCGCATCCGAATCGCCCGGGTCGACTCGAACCCCCGCGCGGGTCTCCTCGAGCACGCGCGCGGGATAGCCGTTCGCCGGACCCACGAGCAGCGCCGGCAGGCCCATGCCCAGATACTCGTAGAGCTTCGCGGGTGCGGAGCCCGATGCTCCGGGGCGGTCGGCGATCAGCACAAGACCCAAATCCGCCTGCGCGACGAGCGCGAGCGCCTCGCGGTGCGGCAGATACTCATGAAGGCGCACGCGGGATGAGAGATCGAGGCGTGCTACGGCGTCCTCTATGGCGGCAGGCCACGTTCCCACGAGATCGAATCCGATGCGCGATGCCGGCCCTTCGGCCGACGCGAGCCGCGCCATGGACTCGAGGAAGTGCGTCGGATCCGAGTGACCGAAGTAGACCTTGCCCATATAGACGACACGCAGCGGGCCGCTCGGGTCGGCTGCGCGGGCAGGCAGGTCGTCTGAGTCGAAACCGTTGGGGATGACGTGCGTGACCCCGGCTCCGAACCGACCCGCCTCTTCGGCTATCGCGGGAGTCGTACACGTCACCGCGGACGCGCGCGGCAGGGTCCGCCCCTCGATTCGCGCGGAGTACCGCGAGTGCATCCTCGTGGGGAATGCGACCACGGGATTGGTCTCCCAGCCGTCGCGCATGTCCGCCACGAAGGGAACGCCGAGAGAGCGCGCAACGCGAGCGCCCGCTACGAGCGCCGAGAACGGCGGGCCTGAGGCGAACACGACCTCGGCGCCGCTGGACCTGCCAAGCGCGATCGCGGCGCTGACTGCGGAGCGCTTCCACCACACGGCGTCGTCCGGCACCGCGATCCAACGAGCGAGCCGGCTCGACAGTGACGCCTTGCGAATCGTGCTCCCTCCCGCCTCGGCCGCAACGCCCGTCGGGGGTCCGCTAGAGGCTCCGCGACCTCGGAGCAGGACTGAGCGGAAGCCAGCTGCAAGGCGCTTGAACGGGGCGAACACCGAGTGGATGGCTGTGGCGACGTGACGGCCCGGGGTGCGGACGACCTCGACCCCCTCGACGTCGTCGAGCAGCGAGCGGTCGACGGAGCGCCCTTGGACAGGTTCGGCCGTCACGACGTGGGGAATCCAGCCCAGATCGGGGAGGAATCGGCATAACTTGGCCACCCGCTGAACACCGCCGCCACCGGAAGGAGGGAATTCGTATGTGAGTACGAGGAGGTTCCGGGGCATCGAGACCTCGTGACGTGGCCGGACAGGGCCGGAACAAGGGTAGAACACCGCTCCGGCGTGGGACAACGACACAACAGTGACGGGTCAGCGACGAATGGGACAAGGTTAACGTTCGGTTGAACCGGCTGCCGCCTGCGCAAACGCGGCAGTTACGCTGGTATGATACGTGCTCGGAACCCGTGTCGGCGCAGTACGGGCGTTGTTGCGACGACCCGGCGGACGCGTCAATCGCAGCACAGACATCGCTCGACGCCAAGGATTCCCATGAGCCGGTCCAACAGACTCCACAAGCCCCGGTTCAAGGCCGGTCCAGCTGTCCTTCTCGGCTGCGCGCTTGTCGCGTCGCTGATCTTGTCGCTCGTCATGCCGACTGCGGTCAAGGCAGACGCGGAGTTCTCCATCGCCGGTCGGGGCTGGGGGCATGGCATAGGCTTGAGCCAGTGGGGCGCCCAGGGCTACGCCGAGAACCACGGGTGGGACTACGAGCGGATACTCACCCACTACTTCCAGAAGACGAGCATCGGCAAGGCGCCTCTGGCGCTCACCGTCAAGGTCAACCTCGACCGCGACGCCAAAGCGCGCACGAGCTGGAAGATACGCTCCGGCAGCAGCGGAAGACCGCTCATCCTGGTTGATTCGAGCAGCCCATCCAGCCGCGTAGCCCTCTCGGCGACGGCGCAGTACTGGATCACCGTGTTCAGGGGCAACGTGCGCGTGCACTCGGACTCGAAGGACTCGTCCGGCGCCTCTGCCCCGGGCACGGTCATCAAGACCTTCTCGGGTGCCGCGTACGCTTCCACCGGCGGGTCTTGGTATCTGGTGCAAATGCTGAGCACGAGCGGGCCCTTCTCCGGAGCCGGTATCCGCTGGCGGGGGAATATCCACTTCAACCCGAGCGGCACGAGCGCATGCACCGCCATCAACTACGTGGGTATGGAACAGTACCTTTACGGCGTCGTGCCTCGTGAGAGCCCGGCCTCGTTCCACCCCGAGGCGCTCAAGGCGCAAGCCGTCGCTGCGCGTTCATACGCATACACGTCCGCCGACAAGGGCCAGACGCTCTACTGCACCGTGCAGTCCCAGGTCTACAACGGGCACGCCCGCTGGGGCAGCATGCACGAGGACGCGCGCACCAACGCCGCAGTCAACGCGACGCGACAGCAGGTGGTCAAGTACGGCTCCGCCGTAGTGCGCACCTTCTTCTCCTCCTCGGCGGGGGGTCACACCGCCAACGTCGAAGACGTGTGGGTCGTTTCCGAGCCCAAGCCGTACTACGTCGGGGTGCCGAGTGCGGACGGTCCCTACCCGAACGGGACGTCGTGGGGCGCGGCCGTCAAGCTGAGCGGGTCCGCTCTGGCCACGAAGATGCGGTCCTACGACTACAGCGGCAACAGGAAGTACGACTACAGCGTCGCAGCACCGGCGACCGTCGCGTCGATCACGGAGAAGCGCGCGAGCAGCGGATTCGTCCACCACGTGGTCATGCGCTGGTCGAATGGGAGCGTCTTCGAAATCCGGGGTACCACGTTCCAGAGCGCGCTCGGGCTCAAGTCGACCAAGTTCTTCATCGGCGTCGACTACCCGCCGCCGCTCACTGCGAGGCGCTACCAGGAGACCGATCCCAGGATCGCGTACGGCGGGAGTTGGGCCGTGTCGAAGAGCAGCCGGCTGCTCGGTGGCGCACAGGTCTGGTCCCAGAGCAGCGGCGCCTCGGCGACGGTCTCGTTCAAGGGCAGCGGGATGAAGTGGGTCGGAAACAAGGCGCCGCACTACGGGCGCGCGAACATCTACGTGGACGGATCGTATGACAAGACCGTCGACCTCTACGCCTCCAAGCCGAGTTACCAGAGGGCCCTCTGGTCGGTCGGTGGTCTCAGTGCAGACGTCACCCACACGGTGGAGATTCGCGTGATCGAGTCGAGGAACAGGGCGAGCAGCGGATACGTCATCGCACTCGACGCCGTGGACATCTACGACGGCTCACTGGTGCCGGCGCCACAGCCGGTAGTCACAGCGGAGGAGGACGACCCGAAGCTGGCATTCGCCGGGGACTGGCTCAAGACCACGAACATCGCGGCATCCGGTGATGCATACGTCCATGCCAGTGACGTCGGCGCGCGAGCCGTGGTGACGTTCTTCGGCCGTGGGATCCGTTGGGTGGGCAGCGTCTCGCCGTCTGGCGGCACCGCCCGCGTGAGCGTTGACGGAGGTGCGTTCCAGCAGGTCAGCCTGCGCTCGGAGCTCACCCAGTACCAGAAGGTCGTGTGGAGCAACGACAACCTGCCGCTCGGAAGGCACACCGTGATCATCGAGGTGGCGAAGCCGGCAACGCCCGCGCTGGCGGGGCCCGTGCCGCTGGACGCGATCGAGGTCGTCGGCGGCGCGCTCCAGAAGGCATCCGTGCCGTGGCAGCGCATCGAGCAGACCGACGGGAGCGTCACGTGGGCCGGTGCGTGGGCCACGGGCAGGTCCTCGGTCCTCTCCAACGGGAGCCAGCGGTACTCATCGTCGGCAGCAGCACGCGCGACCTTCCATTTCAGCGGCACGTCGGTGAGGTGGATCGGCTCGCGCTCGCCCGCATTCGGCAAGGCCAGCATCTCGATCGACGGCGGAACGCCGATGACGATCGACCTGTACGCCGCGAGGCCGGCCTACAGGCAGGTCCTCTTCGGGCGCTCGGGGCTCTCCGACGGGCCGCACACACTTGCGGTCAGGGTCTTGGGCTCCTCCAGATCAGGAGCGAAGGGTGCGTACGTGAGCGTCGACGCGTTCGACGTGGTGGGAGTGCGTCGCGAGCCCTGAGTCGCGCCTCAGCCGACATTCGGCGGCCCGCCGAGCGCCTCGTCCAACATCGAGCGAAGCTCTTCGACGTCGCGAAAGAGACTCGTGGAGTACGGGCCGAGCGCGGCCCGGCTGAACGGGTTGCGTTCGACGTCGCTCCATTCGTAGATGAACGAGGCGTCTAGCCCCAGATCGAGGCGCTCCCAAATGAACGAGGACTGCAGGGAGACCGCCACGCGCGGCTCGTAGATCTTGCGACGCGAGCTCTCCCCGTTCTCGTCGAGCGTCACGAAGCGTCCGTCCACGAGGCGGGCGTACGGCGGGTCTATGCCGTCTTCGGTACGCAGCCGCCGTTCGAGCGGATGCGGGTAGATGCGAAGCGTGAGATCGTGCTCGCGCGAGTAGTCCGCCAGCTCAGCGAGGATCTCATCGGCCATGCGGGCGTATTCGTTGTCCACGAACGCACCCGCCGCGATCGCCGCGGCATCATCGCTTTGGTACAGGCCCCCCTTTCGGGCCCACTCCCCTGACGAGAAGAAGCCGATGTCGTAGACGGGTTCGGCGGGTGGCAGTTCCACGAGGTCGAGAACGAACTCCTGGCTCTTGTAGATGATCTCGCTCGGATTGAAGGTGCCGCGTCTGCCGAAGTACTCGGCCTCGGCGAGGTTGACCTTCGAGGTGAGCACGACCGGGACGTGGAGGTGCAGATGCCGGCAGTTGCGGTAGAGGGGGATGTTCTGGTAGACGAGCACGACCCTGACCTGCGTATGGCGCTCCAGGAACGCCGCGAGCACGTACGGTCGGCGGTCGTACAGGCCGAAGCAGTACACGGTCTGTACTCGGTTGAGGATCCGCACGTACGCCTGTATGTCCGCGAGCACGTGGCTCCACCAGAGGTAGCGACGATCGGTGAAGTCGAGCAGCGCGAGCAGGGCCGCGATGACGCCGAAGAGGTACCAGCGCACCCAGGGGCCGCCCCGCCCGTCGCTCGATCGGAGCTCGCCGCGACCCACGAAGTCGAGGCGCTCCCCGAAGTAGCGCTCGACGAAGAACGATCGGTACGCGCGCATCTTCTCCCGTCCGGCTGCGGGATCGAACGCCACATGCGGGCTCGCGAGGAGCGGCGCCGCCGCCAAGTGGGTGCGCGCGGGCGTGACGAGAGCGGAGCGCAGGAAACGCAGCCGGTCCCTCCACCACGAGGGCGGCCCCGCGTCGGGGAGGAGGCGCACCGCGAGCGCCTCGCGAAACAGCTCCAGGTCCCCGGCCCCGCCGAGCCGTGAGAGGATCCAGCGCTCCGCGTCGAACCCTCGCATGCGGCTACCCGTCTTCTCGGGGCTCGTCGCCCTCTTCTGCGTGACCTCCGGAGAGCAGGAACTCGGCGAACTTCAGATCGAGCGCGTCATCGACATCGACCGACGCCCCTCGGGGCATCACGTATGCCACCGCGAAGTCACCGACGAAGGCGCGCTCGGCTCGAAGCGTGGCGGTGTCGATCAGGTAGATCGCGCCGTTGAGCCTGAAGTAGGTGGGGAGGTCCTGCCTTCGCGTCGCCGCAAGTTCCGGGCGAAGGAAC
>CAYWCB010000049.1:0-11322 GCA_964456615.1 uncultured Eubacteriales bacterium
CTGCGCAGCCCCCTTGGTCACACCCGGCGTGCTGGGGATGCCCAGCGTGAGCAATCCGCTTCCCGCGGCCACGAGCAGCGCGTCCGAGTGCCCGTGGTAGTTGCCGTCGAACTTGACGAACTTCTCGCGGCCCGTGTGGCCGCGCGCGAGCCGGATCGCGCTCATCGTGGCTTCGGTGCCGCTCGAGACGAAGCGGATCATCTCGACCGACGGCACCGCCGATGTGACCGCCTCGGCCATCGCCACCTCAACGAGCGTCGGTGCGCCGTAGCTCGTCCCCTTGTCGAGCTGCTCGCGCACCTTCTCGAGCACGGCGTCGGGCGCGTGGCCGAGTATCATCGGCCCCCAAGACGCCACGAAGTCGATGTACTCGTTGCCGTCGACGTCCCACACGCGGCTGCCCTTCGCTCGCTCGTAGAAGATGGGGCTGCAGCCGACGCTCTTGAACGCCCGGACCGGCGAGTTCACGCCTCCCGGGATCAGATTGCACGCGGCGTCGAAGTACTGCTCGGAACGGTTCGCGGCGGCGGAGGTCATAAGGGCGCTCCCCTATGGTCGATCGGGACTGTCGGCGTGCTCGCCGGACGGTTGGCGCCGAATGATCACGTGCGGCGCTCGGGTCGCTCCGGGTGCGCCCATTCTACCCCAGCGCGTACCGCTCGCATGTCGCTCCGGGGGGCCGCCGGCGAGCTGCCTCGGGGCACCCGCGAGGCCCTCATTCCAGCTCGTACATCGCCAAGGCGCCCCACCTCTGCACGGGCAAGCCGCCCAATAGGGCTCTGGTCTCAGCCGACAGACCCGCCCCGTACTCGGTGACGAACAGACGCCTCACGTCCGACCTGCGCAAGTACTCGAGCATCGCCTCGTCGAGCTCCACCTGCGGCACCATGTAGCCGCGCTTACCGGCGAAGTACAGAACGCTCGGATCGAAGTTGCCCCATTCCGGGGTCGAGACCGCAACGAACGCATCGCTTCGCGCCGACTCATCGATCTGCCTTGCGACCGCGACACGCGACACTGCGATCTGCTCGAAGTACCCGACCCTGTACACCACCGCGACGAGCGCACCTGCGTAGAGGAGAACGAACGCGGCCAGCGCTGCCTTGGCCGCTCGCCGTCCGGATCGCGCATCCACGCGCTCCACAATGACCTGCAGTCCCTTGCCGCAGAAGATGGCGGTGATCGGGAGCAGGGGCATCTGGTAGTAGTCGTGCACGACATTGAGGTTGAAGAACACGAGGAACGAGCCGAGCACCGCCGCCATCCATGCGTAGAAGAGGTAGTCCCGCTTCTCCACCCGGGCCACGAGTCCGGCGATGAGCGGGACCGCACCCAGGCCCGCCAGGATGCCGACGCCCACCCTCGCCGCGAGCCGTACGTAGTACGCGAAGTGGAGCCGGTCGGCGAGCGTCCCGAAGTAGTGGGTGTTCGGCGGCCAGAGCCTCACCTGTATCGCATACTCGAGCTGCTCGTAGGGGAACAACCCGTCGTTGTAGTGCGCGTTGACGCCGTTCGCATAGCGCTGCCAAGCGAACATCATCACCACTGGAACGGCCAGGCCCGTGATCGCGGCCGGCTTGAGCCGCGCACCGTACGCCCGGTAGTACAAGTAGGCAAGCGGAACTAGCAGCAGTACCGAGTAGGGCGGCTTCACCACGAACGCGAGGCTTCCGGCCACCGCGGCAAGGACCAGGTGCGCGGTCCGCCGCTCCCGGACGTAGGCGGCGAAATAGTAGAAGTACGCACAACCCAGGGCGATCTCGAGCATGTCGAGCATCGGCACGCGACCGTAGTAGATGCCGAGCGGCGTGAAGAGGAAGAACGCCGCGGCGTAGAGGGGCTCTCGGCGGTCGTAGAACAGGCGGGCGATCTTGTAGACGAAATACGCCGCCACGACCGACGCCAGGATGGTCACGAGCCGCGCATAGATGACTTCGGGGCCGAAGATCTTGTACAAGGCCGCCGCGAGGGCCTGGTAGAGCGGGAACTCGAGCACGAGGATGCCCGGCTTGCCGAAGCTGATGATCACCGGGCGCAACAGGTCGATCCCGTCTTGCCAGTACGTGACGATGGTCCCCAGAGTCTGCGTCTGACGGAAGTAGTGCTTGTCTCCCGGCAGCGACGCGACGTGGTAGAGGCGCACGAGGACCCCGGCGAGCAGCACGAGGGCTAGCGCGAGGCGATCCGACGGCGCCACGCGAGTGCGCGGCGCCTCTTCGCCGACGGCTGCCCCATCCCGCTCTTGTGCCGCGCTTCGCGGTTCCTGTTCCGCCACGGTGCTTCCTATCCCGGTCGTCCGATCGCCGCGGCAACCGCGTTGGCCTTGTCGATCGCGTTCACGAGACTCCGGTCGGCAGGATAGACCTGGCTCATGTCGGTGCGATAGAGGCCTCCCACCGGCGTGACGGGGTCCGCGAGCGATGCGAAGCGCTCGCCGAATCCCGCGGGGAAGAGCGGCTGCGCGTACGGGTCGCGAAGGAGAAGGAACGACTCCACCTTCTCCGCGAAGCCAGGCCGGACCACGTCGAGCTCCGCCTTGAGTCTCGGCAGCCACTCCTCGAGCGAGAGCGAGTACCTCTCGTCCTCGACCGACATGTAGTAGGGGATGTAGAGCACGTGCCGTCCTGACAACCCCGGTATCGGGTTGAGGTTCGTGTATTGGATGACGCCGGGGAAGGTCACGTTCGCGTCATGGACGTTCAGCCAGAAGTCCCGCGACATCGGTTCGCTCGCGACGAGCAGCCAGCACGCCACCGCGTAGTAGTCGATCGCCCGCAGCGCGCCCGCGTACGGCTGGGGCAGGTCGGGTGCGATCTCGAGCAGGAGTGGAGGAGCGACCGCGCTCACGACCACGTCCGCCTCCTCCTCGGCACCGATGTCGAGAACGACGCCGCGGGCCCGACCTTCCTCGATGGTGATACGCCGCACGGGTGTGTGCGTTCGGATGGCCCCGCCAGCCGAGTCGATCCTGTCGGCGAGCGCGTTGATGAGCACCTGCGTTCCACCCTCGAGCGCGCCGAGCCACTCGCGCATGAGCACGCCCGTGCGCGAATTCGCCACGCGGTTGATGCGCGCCCACATCCATGCGGCGGAGACCTTGTCCGCCTCCGCGCCGAACTTGAGCTCCAGCAGCGGCCGCCACACGACATCGTACGCCTGCTCGCCCTCGTTGTCCGTGAGCCACTCGCGAGCGGTGATGCCGTCGAGGTCCGCCCAGTCGGTCATCCGCTTCGACCGCAGCGCATGGATGCCGAAGCGGACCCTGCTCGCAAGCGACAACGGGCTGAAGCGCATGAGCGACCACGGCGTGCCGAAGGGGTGGTAGCGCCCCTCGTACACGTAGCCCATCCGCGTGGGCTGCCAGTTGAGGCGGGGCGTGAGCCCGAGTTCGTCGATGAGCTCAAGGTAGGGCGCATCGGGGCGACAGATGAAGTGGTAGTAGCGCTCCAGAGTCGCGCCGTCGTACTCGAACGACGAGGCGAGTCCCCCGAGAACCGGATCCCGCTCGTAGACCGTGACGTCCCAGCCCTGCTGCGCCAGCCGATGGGCCGCAGCCAGGCCCGCGACGCCTCCTCCGACGACGACGGCCTTCACGAGCGCCCCGTCTCGCGCCATTGCTTCCGCCACTGCCCCCCGTAGCGGCTCTCGGCGATCAGTCTCGCTCTGGCCGGTTCTCCCACTCGGCGATACCAGACCCCGTTCCAGACCTTCGCGGCGAAACCCAGGAGAGAGAGCACCTTGCTCTCGAACATCACTCGCTTGAGGGGGGAACGTCTCAAGGCGAACTCCATCTTGACCATCAGGTTCTTCTCCGGGGCCGCGAACCGGTATCCGAGACCGTCCACGTCGACCCCGCGGACCTCGATCTCGTGGGGGTCCGCCGTCCCGACTCCCCGTTCCGCCGCGAGTTGGATGTGGCCGACCGCGGCCGGATCGAAGCCCATCGCCCGCGCCGCGACGGTGTCGAGCGCGACCGCATCGCTCGACGCGAGCACCAGGTCCGCGACGCGCGGGAGGCCCGTCTTCGGTCCGCTCCCCTCCATGCCCACCGTTCCGTCCATCACCGCGAAAGCCGGGCGCAAGAGGTCGTTCAGGTCCGCGATCGCCTCGTCGACGACGAGGTGGTAGTTGTGTCTGAGTTCCTTGAGGCAGCCCCACTGGTTCTTCAGAGCGCCCGTGATCGTCGTCGTGCCGTGGGTCTTCAACACCGGAACGGTCACGAGGATCCTGTCAAAGAGGATCTCGGGGAGAAGGGTGCCGTGGAGCACGAAGCCGTCGTCGAGGTCCTTGTGGCGGAACTGCCCCCTGCTCATGTTCACGAACTCGAGCCCGCGCGCGCGAACGACATCTCCTATCCCCGTCCGCTGCAACGCCTTGTCCGCATCGACCGTGATCTGGTTCGCTTCGACCACAACGATGTCCTTCGTGTGCTCGAACAGCACGTCGATCACCGCGTCGAAGACCCAGGGGGAGGTCTGTGCTCCAGGCAATGGCAGGTCCCAGCAGAGGTTGGGCTTGAGGGCGACCGGCACGTTCTCGGGAACATGATCCCGCCACGATGCGGCCTCCATCGCCTCCCGGACGGCAGCGGCGACCTTCTCGCGCACTTGGGCCTCGCCAGTAGCCACTCTTGATACCGCAACCACGCGTGGCACGTCGGAATTGCCTCCAACTCGGTTCGTCTGGCCGTGCAGGCGGCCCGCTCTCACGACCAGGACGGGACCATCGGCGGCATCTCCGCTCAAGTCCGCGAAACGAGCACGACGCCGCAGACAATGAGCACGATCCCCGCCCATCTCAGCAAGCTCAGCGACTCGCCCAAGAAGAGCCACGAGAACAGGGCGACCGCCACGTACGCAAGGCCCACGAATGGATACGCGTAGCTCAAGTCCACCCGCGAGAGCGCGATGAGCCAGAAGAACGAGCTCACAGCGTAGAGCACGACGCCGGTGAGAACGAGCGGTGTCGTGAACACCTTGCCCACGAGCCCGATCACCGCTGCGCGGTCGCCCATGGAGATCGCGCCGATCTGGTTCATCCCCGCCTTGAGCGAGAGCTGCGCGACGACCAGGAGGGAGATGCTGATGAACAGAGGGAGCAGTGTCATTATCATCCTGGGCTCGTCAACTCCTCCTCGCCCGCGGGCGGTACGGTCCGTATCCATCAGTCCGACACGAACCCCTGGTCGTGCGGAAGAACGTGCGTATCGCACGGCGCCTCGGTCGGCACGAGGTCCGACGCGTCCTCAGCCACAGCGTAGCGTTCGAACAGGCGCCCCCAGCTCGTGTCGCGGCGGACCGCCGCCTGGACGCCCCTTCCCTTGAGCGGCCACCAGACGAAGTCGTGGTACACGAACGACGCCCAGATGAAGATGTAGACGAGGGGTGTGTGGAAGAAGAGCTTCTGGAGCGGTGCGAGCGGGCCGAACCAGATGCCATGCCCGGCCCGCGACGCGGCGTTGTGGCCCACGTGGAAGTGCAGATCGATGTCGCTGACGTCGTCGCCGAGGAGCTCAATCTCGCCTACGTCGCCACAGCCGAGCCCGCGCTCGTGCGCCAGCCTGATGTATGGGATAGAGAGTGGGTCGAAGCCCATCATCTTCGCGGCCACGGCATCGATCGCGACCTGATCGTCGCTCGCGAGCATCACGTCGAGCTGGACGGGCTCCATAGTCCTCGGACCGGGCCCGTTGCCCGCGAGCGTGCCGTCCATGACGGCGAAGATGCCGGGGTGGATCTCCTTCTGGATCGCGAGCAGGTCCACGAGCGTCTCGTGGATCCAGGTGTGGGTGTAGTGCCGCCGGGTGTTCAGCAGCCCGCCGAACGCGTTCTTCATCGCGCCAGTGGTCGTCGTGTAGATGTGGCACTTCACCGTGGGCAGATGCACGATGCTCTTCCCGATGAAGAAGTCCGGGATGCGGATGCCTTCAGGAAAGACCTTGTCCAGAGCGAGCATCTCCGCCTTCGGCTCGTAGCGAACCCAGCTCATGTCCTCCGCGAGGAAGTTGAACTTCTCGGGAACGCAGTAGCCCTCCCAGACGGGTGCGAGCTTGTTCAGGCGCTCGCCCTTGTAGGGATCCGTCACCACGGTGTTGTTGTGGACGGCGACGAGTTCGTCGTACCCGCGCCTGCGGAGCGAGCGGATCACGCCTTCCAGCTGCCACGGCGTGGTGTTCGCCGATAGGTACGGCATGTGCCACGAGATGTTGTCCTTGAGGATGACCTCGGTCCCCGTCGGCAGAGCGCGCCCGATGCCGCCGAGCTCGACGAGCCGGTCGACATCGCCGAGGACGGACTCCGGGGTCGTCCGCACCACGGCCACCTTGCTCTGAGCCATCCGATCCGCCTTCCGTGGGCCGAGAGAGCCATCGAGTCCCCGAAGCCGACGCCCGACTGCCGAGGCCACCATGCGAACGATGGTGATTGTAGTACGACGGCGGCTTGCGTGGGTTCCGGGTCGGCTCGTCCGCCGTACCGCCACTTCTCGCACGCACGCCACTGTTCGGCGCTCTCCCGGAGCGGCAGCTCCTCGTCCTCGCCCCGATCTCGGCGCGCAGCCTACGCTATCATCGTTCGTTGGGGTCGCGGCCTGGAAGATTCGAGTCCCCGGGGGCATCCCGGGCGGTTCGGCAGAGCGCCTCTCTGCCCCCCTTCCTCGCAGCACACGTCTCTCCCCCGGAACGCCGAGAGGAGCCCACATGAGCGAGAGCATCCTGTCCGTGCGCGGCCTTCGCAAGCGCTACGGGGAACTCGAGGCGGTCAAAGGGATCGACTTCGAGGTCGCTCCCGGGGAGATCTTCGCGCTCATCGGACCGAACGGCGCCGGCAAGACGACCACGCTGCGCATCGTCGCGACCATCCTACGGCCGACCGCGGGCGAGGTGACGATCTCCGGCATCGACGCCGTGCGCGAGCCCGACAAGGTGCGCGAGCTCATCTCCTACCTGCCCGAGGAGGCAGGAGCGTACAAGAACATGAGGGGCATCGATTACCTGAAGTTCGTCGCCGAGATCTTCTTCGACGAGCGCTCTCGCGTTGATGCCGCCATCGCGAACGCGCGCGAGGTCTCCGATCTCGGCGACAGGCTCAACGACAAGCTCGGCTCGTACTCGAAGGGCATGACCCGAAAGCTCCTGCTCGCCCGCACCGTGATGACGCAGCCCACGCTGGCTATCCTCGACGAGCCGACGAGCGGGCTCGACGTCATCAACGCGATCGAGCTGCGCGAACGCGTCAAGGCGCTGGCGCGAGCAGGCATGTCGGTGCTCCTTTCCAGCCACAACATGCTCGAGATCGAGTTCCTCTCCGATCGCGTCTCCCTCATCGCCGATGGCGTCATCCACGACACCGGCACGCCCGCCGGTCTCAAGGAGAAGTACGCCGCCGAGAACCTCGAGCAGGTCTTCGCGACGGTCGCAGGGAACGGAAGCCTCGACCGCCGGGGGGAGGCGGTGGCGAGATGAGGCGCTTCTACGTCCTGCTCAAGAAGGAACTGCGCGAACTCGTCACCGCGCAGATGCTGGTGCCGTTCGTGATCGTCATCGCCATGTTCTTCCTGCTCGGGCAGATGTTGGGCGCCGCCGGCGATGACGGCGGCGAGGGCTTTCCGCTCACGGTGTACGACCAGGACAGATCCACCGCCTCCGAGCTGGTCATCACCGCCCTGGGCAAGAGCGGCTTCGCGGTCGAGAAAGCGGAGGGAACCGACGCCGATGCGGCCAAGGCGGCGCTCACGCTTCCGAAGAGCGCGGGCAATGTCGTCGTTGCGATCCCGGCAGGCTTCGAGCGCGGTCTTGCCGCCGGAACGCCTCAGGAGATCCGAACGTGGGCCGTGCTGCGTACCTTCTCGTACATGGGATCGCGCGACGTGAGCTCTCTCAGGGGTGCCCTGGAGGCGGTCAATCAAGCGGTGGTGGCGCAGGTCGCCGAGCGGGCTGCTCCATCCGTCCCCGCAGACATGCTGCAGCGACCGATCAAGGTCAGCGAGCACGTGGTCGTCGGCGAGAACGAGGCCCAGACCTCCGTCGACCAGGTCATGGGCTTCGTCGGCCAGCAGACGACCTTTATCCCGATCGTGCTCTTCATCGTCATCATATTCGCCGCTCAGATGATCGCCACGGCCATAGCCACGGAGAAGGAGAACAAGACGCTAGAGACGCTGCTCTCCTACCCGATCAGCCGGGCGAGTCTTGTCACCTCGAAGATGGTCGCCGCGGGACTCGTGGCGCTCGTCTCGGCCGGCGTCTACATGGCGGGCATGCGGTCGTACATGAGCGGCATCGAGAGCGGGCTGGGTGGCGAGGGCGCGAGTGCGCGCGCGGCGGCCGCTTCCGAGACCGTCATGCGCCAACTCGGGCTCAGCTTCGGACTTACGGACTACCTGATGCTCGGGCTCTCGCTATTCGCGGGGATCCTTGTCGCGCTGTCCATGGCGATCATACTCGGCGCGTTCGCCGAGAGCGTGAAGTCCGTGCAGGCACTGCTCACGCCGCTAATGGTGCTTCTGCTCGTGCCATACTTCCTGTCGATCTTCATGGACATCGGAGAGCTGCCGACCGCGCTCCGCTGGTTCGTCATGGCGATCCCGTTCACCTATCCGTTCCTCGCGGGACCGAACCTCTTCCTCGCCAACTACGGGGCGGTGTGGTTCGGGATCGCGTACCAGGCGGTGTGGTTCATCGTCCTGGTGGCGATCGCGGCCCGCATCTTCTCGAGCGACCGCATACTGACGATGAAGCTGAGCCTTCGCCGGAAGAAGCGCGTCGCGGCGGCTTGATAGCCGCGCCGCGTCACGCGGACCCGGCTGCCCCTACCCGAATGCGTAGATGATGACCACGGCCGTTGCCACCCATGCGACCACGTTGACCACCATGGGTACGTCGGTCAGCAGGATCTCCTCGGGACGACCGCCTGCGTTCTTGTTGAGCACCAGGTACTGATAGCGCAGCACGCCGTAGATAACGAAGGGGATCGTCAGCATCATGCTGTACCCGGGGCCGCGCTGCTCGAAGAACGTGTAGAGGGCGTAGGACGCGATCGTCGCCGCCGAGAGTGTGACCATGAAGCTGTCGAGCAGCTCTGACGAGTACTCGGCGAGCACCGGTCGATGCGTGCCCGACTTCTCACCCAGCAGCAGCAGTTCGTGCCGCCGCTTTGCCGCGGCGAGGAACAGCGCGAGCAGCCCGGTGCACAGTATCAGCCACGGTGACACGGGGACGTCGATCACCAACGCGCCCGCGACCGCACGCAGCATGAAGCCCGTCGCGATCACCAGCATGTCCACGATCACGACGTTCTTGAGCCACGCGACGTAGAGGGTCTGGATGAGGACGTAGCCGAGCACGGCACCCAGGAACTGAACGCCGAGGAAGACCGATAGGGCAAGACCGGCGAGAGCGCACACCACTGCGATCGTGAACGCCTGCGGTCGGGTGATTCGTCCCGAAGCAACGGGCCTGTCGCGCTTCAGCGGGTGCTCGCGGTCCCGCGTCGCGTCCAAGGCGTCGTTCGCCGCATACAGCGCGCCCGACACGAGGCACAGTGCTACGAAGCCGAGCACCACACGTGCGAGCGCATCGAGGTCGCCGAGCTCGCCGGAGAAGATGATGGCCGCGAAGACCGCCAGGTTCTTCGTCCACTGACGGGGCCGCAGCAGGTCTATGAGGTCGATGACCTTCATGCGCTCGTGCGATAATCCTTCCCTGTGAATCGAAAACGACTTCTGCGTGGCCTCCTGCTCGCCGCGCTGCTCAGCGTCCTCGTCTACGCCGTCCTGGCAGCCCTCGCTGATGCTGACGCGATCGCCGCAGCAGTCCGGGACTTCCCGCCCTACGCGATCGCGCTGATGGTCGCCCTCACGCTCGCGTGCTACGTGCTGCGAGCGGTCCGGTGGCAGTATCTCACGAAAGCCGTCGGGTTTCGGCACTCCTGGCACGATGCCTTCTACGTGCAGTTCTCCGGGATGACGATGACCGTCACGCCCGGAAAGGTCGGTGAGGTGCTCAAGGCGTACCTCGGTGGCGAACTCACCGGGATGCCCATGACCCGTGGCATCTCGCTCGTCTTCTCCGAGCGGCTGGCGGACCTGATCGCGGTGCTCGCGCTCTCGGTCGGCGGCATCGCCATGCTGCGGAGCGGCTGGATCCCGCTCGCGGCGGTAGCGGCGGCGGTCGCACTCGGGACGCTCACGCTGTCCTCGAAGCGCTTCCACGAGATCGCCTTGCGCGGTGTCACGTCACGCGAGTGGTCGCGACGTCATCACGCTTCCGCGACCGAGATCTCACAGACCATACGCACGACGCTCTCGCCTACGAGACTCGTCGTCTCCATCGCCCTCGCGGTGGTCGCGTGGGGGGCCGAAGGCGTCGCCTTCTGGGTGTGCCTCGACGCGCTGGGCTTCCACGATCTGCGGCCCACCGCCGCAGTGGCCATCTACGCCGTGTCCACGGTCGTCGGCGCGCTCATGTTCCTGCCGGGCGGGATCGGCTTCACCGAGGCGTCGCTCGCGGGCCTGCTCGTAGCGTCCGGCGCGACGCGCGACGTGGCAGCGGTCGCCACAGTGCTCATCCGTGTCGTGACGCTGTGGTTCGGCGTCGCCCTCGGCTGGGCTGTCTTCGCAACGAGACCGGCGGTATTGCGCGGCTTCTTCATCGAAGGAACCGGGGACGACGAAGACGCGGCGTAGCGCAACGCCGGCACTCGGCGCTAGGAAGCCTTCGCACCAAGTCGCATGATCGCACCCGCGTCGACCCACACGCGAATGCGATCGAGGACCCACGTCTCGTCCACATCGATCCCGCGGAGCTGGAGCTCGGCAGCGAGTTCCTCGTAGGGGTGCTCGCCGAACGGCAGGTCGTCGACGAGGAGCATCGCGAGCTCGGCTTCGTCGCACGTCAACTCGACACCGCCCACGGGCGGAAGAGCCATCTCCTCGCCATCGAACACCGAACAGAATCCGACCGGACCGTCCGCGAACTCGGCGTTGATGCGACCCACTGCGCCGCCCGCGCGCAGGCCGAGCACGGCATTCAGCATGTCGAGTTCGGTCGATCCGAGTTCCTCGGCAAGATCGCAGTAGGGCGACGCCGACACCGGGAAGCCCCACCGCTGCCGAAGCCGCTCGAGGAGCCGACCCTGCAGATCGTCAACTTCGGTTGCATCCATGCCGCCTCTTCTCCTCGACCACACATGCGATCTCATCGCGTGCGCGCCGGCCCTCCGCCCCGTGCGCTCGCTTGCGCCCGCTAGCACTCGCCCTTCCACCCGGGCGGCTCGTACACGCAGTACAGCTCGGCTTCGAGGTAGTCGCCCGTGATCTCGAGCG
>CAYWCB010000050.1:0-259 GCA_964456615.1 uncultured Eubacteriales bacterium
ACCACAGTCTAGGATCGGATGGACTGGCGCACGCAGCCCAGAGTGTGGCTCGCAATAGCCGTCGCCCTGCTCTTGTGGGCGGCGGCTTTCGCGGGCATCAGGCTGGGACTCCGGGGATACGGCCCCGGCCAGGTGGCGCTGCTGCGTTTCGCGACGGCGTCTCTGTGCCTCGGCGTGTACGCGGTCGCCACACGCATGCGGTTGCCCGACGGCCGTGATCTCGCCGTCATCTCACTCGCCGGCTTCCTCGGCATCACCG
>CAYWCB010000050.1:270-11309 GCA_964456615.1 uncultured Eubacteriales bacterium
ATCATGTGGCGCTCAACTACGGCGAACAAACCGTGCAGGCGGGCGCCGCCGCGCTGCTCATCTCCACAAGCCCCGTCTTCACCGCCGTCCTGTCGACGCGATTCCTCGGGGAGCGACTGGGTGGCTGGGGCTGGGCCGGCGTGCTCGTCGCGTTCGCCGGAGCAGCGGTCATCGCCTTCGGGCAAGCCGAGGGCGTGTCGTTCAACGCCGACGCGCTGCTCATCCTCGTCGCCGCTGCCGCGACGTCGCTCTACTTCATCGTGTGCAAGCCTCCGCTTCGGCGCTACACAGCACTCGAGTTCACGACATATGCCATCTGGGCCGGGACCGTCCCGTTGCTCCTCTTCACCCCGGGACTCGTCGAGCAGCTGCCGAAGGCCGCGACCACGTCGACGATCACGGTGCTCTTCCTCGGCATCTTCCCGGGGGCCATCGCCTATGTTCTGTGGTCCTACGCGCTTTCGAGAATGCCGGCGAGCGCGCTCTCGACGTTCCTGTACTTCCAGCCGGTCAACGCCGCCCTGATCGCATGGTTGTGGCTCGGCGAGATCCCGACGCTGCTCACGGTGCTGGGAGGCGTGGTCTCCCTCGGAGGCGTCGCGCTCGTGAACACGAAGGGAGCCGCGCATGGATGACTGGCGCATCGAGCGCGTGACGGACGCGACGCCACTGCTGATCGAAGCGGCGCGCGAGCTCTTCGTCGAGTACCACGAATGGCTCGGCGAGGTGGTGTGTTCGGCGCGCCTCGCCGAAGAGATCGCCTCACTGCCGGGTCCGTACACGCCGCCCGCGGGCCGACTGCTGCTCGCGTTCGACACGGATGGGGCCGTTGCGGGTGTCGTCGGTGTGCGGCCCCTGGAGGACGCACGGCCGCGGGCATGTGAGATCAAGCGGCTCTACGTGCGTCCGACGAGCCGCGGAGGCGGGCTGGGACGCCTGCTTGCCGAACAGGCGATACAGGTCGCACGCGATCTGGGATACGAAGAGGCCATGCTGACGACGCTGCCCTCGACAATGGAGACCGCGCTTGCTCTCTATCGCTCGCTCGGATTCACGGAGACGGAACC
Organism: uncultured Eubacteriales bacterium; assembly: GCA_964456615.1. GTDB lineage: Bacteria > Actinomycetota > Coriobacteriia > Anaerosomatales > CAVRZR01 > CAVRZR01. Next base: position 1,338 of record CAYWCB010000050.1, read on the forward strand.
GTTCGTCGACCACAGCCACGTCGACGAGGGCATCGAGATGCTCTACATGCGCCTTTCGCTGCGAGATTCCCGCTAGGGGAGAAGCCGGCACGCTTTCGGCGATTCGGGGTGCGCGGCCTCAGTACCTGACTCCGAAGCCCGAGAGCCCCTCGGGCTCTTCCTCGCTGACCTCGACGGAAGTCACGAGAGCGCGTTCGGGACCCCTCCGGATCCAGGCGATCGCGGAGTCGACGGCTGGCTCGGGACCCTCGAAGACCGCCTCGACGCGCCCGTCGGGCAGGTTGCGGACCCAGCCGCGAAGGCCGAGGCGTTCCGCCTCGTACTCGGTGTTCGCACGGAAGAACACCCCTTGCACGACGCCGTCCACCACGACGCGCCTCCGCACGATGTCGCCCATTTCGGTCCTCCGCGTCTCGCTCGCCCGGCCCATTATCCCACCCGTCGCGACACCGCCTTGCACGCGGGCGAGAGACCCGACTGTGTGCGTCTGACGTGCTACGATACGCCCGCGACACCCAAGGCGACCGAGCGGCGCGGGCGCGAGGCCGCTGCCGGAAGCCGCTCGCAAGCAGTGACCGACCGGAGTCACCGTGGACTCAGCCGCAGGGCTCGAGACGAAGACCAAGCGCGATACCCGCACCCTATCGACGGGTGAGGAGATCGCGAACAGCGTCATACACGGGGTCGGCGCGCTCCTCAGCATCGCCGGCCTCGTGCTGCTCGTCGTCTTCGGCGCGCTCTCAGGGGATGGCTGGAAGCTCGCGAGCGGCATTGCGTACGGTGTCTCACTCGTGCTTGAGTACGCGGCCTCCACGCTCTATCACAGCTTCCCGTGGCCGCACGTGAAGCACCTGTTCAAGATCTTCGACCATTGCGGCATCTACCTGCTCATAGCAGGCACGTACACGCCCTTCACGCTCGTGACGCTGCGTGGCAACGGAGGCTGGTGGCTCTTCGTACTCGTGTGGACGCTCGCTGCTATAGGGATTGCGGCCGAGTCGTTCTGGGCGTACCGGCCGAAGTGGGTCTCGGTGCTCGTGTACCTAGCGATGGGGTGGCTCGTCATCGGCGCGATCCGCCCGCTCGCCGAGACACTGCCTCCCGGGGGGTTGTGGTTGCTCGTGGCCGGCGGCTTGGCATACACGGTCGGCACCGTGTTCTACCTGATGAAGAAGGTGCCGTACATGCATGCCGTCTGGCACCTCTTCGTGCTCGGTGGGAGCATCTGCCATTTCCTTTCGGTGGTTCTGTACGTGATCGTGCCGGGCTAGGAGCGGACGGCTCGCAAAAGGAGGATCTGCCGATGGGGAGAGAGGCCCGATGAAGGGTGCGCTGGTGGCCGTTGCGCTGACGTTGGCCGTGCTGGTCCTGATATGGGGCGGCCTCCACGTGTTCATACGCCCGGTGAATCCCGCGCAGGAAACGCCGAAGGGCCACTTCGCCGGGACGTGCTGGGCGTGTCACTTCGTGAGCGAGGGTGCCGACATCATCGAGGAATAGGGCGCCAGGACCCGATGAACGGCGCCGCCCATCGTGCCGGTCGCCGGTGCAGAAGACCCACTAGTCGGTGAATCTCTCCTCGCGCTTGCCGGTGTTGCTGTAGCTGCGGCTCTCCCAGTACCCCTTGAACGCCGTGTCGTTCGAGACCTCGATGTCCGTCACCCACTTGATCCACTTGTAGCCCCAGCGGTCCTCGGCGACCAGCTGGAACGGGTATCCCCGCTCGGGCGGCAACACGACCCCGTTCATCTTGGACGCCAAGAGGATCCGCTTGCGCCGCAAATAGTCCAACGGCAGCGACGTGGAGTAGCCGTCGACCGCGCGAAAGATGACTATCTTGGAGCTCATGTCGGCGTCCGCCTGCTCGAGCAGATCGGAAAGGAGCACGCCCTGCCACCAGATGGCGACGCTCCATCCCTCGACGCAGTCGAGCTGCACGACCTTGTCATAGGTCTTGCGGTCGAGCACCTCATCGTAGGTGAGGCTCAGGGGCTTCCCAACGCGTCCGTGGATCCTGAGGCGGTACTCGTCGATGTCCACTTCCTGCGGGCCCTTGATCGAGTTCTCCCTGAAGTCCTCGATCGAGGAGAGATTCGCGCCACGGTATTCCCGCACCTCTCCAGGGTACAGGGGCTTCGAAGGGCTGACGCGCCGCGCCAGCGTGCACGCGCTCAGCGCGGAGATCACAAGGAGGGCCACGGACGACCACAGCAGGACTGCGGGGAGTGGCCCCATTCGTTCGCGTGTGCTTGCAGGGATTCGGTCTCGCATCATCCGTAGCGCTCCGCAGCGGTGGGCGATTCACTAGGGTATCTTCCCCTCGTGCACAGCGAGAAGGGGCGAGCGTGAGCGAGAGCTACAGCGTGAGGTTCCTCGATCGCGAGATGTGTGGCGCCGACGTCGTCATGTCGAGGTTCGAGAAGCCAGAGGGCTACACGTTCACGCCGGGGCAGTACATGCTGCTCACGCTCCAGACCGCCGAGGGCGAGCAGACCAAGCCGTTCACGCACTCGCAAGCCCCGGGCGATGCCTACGTGGAACTGACGACACGCCTCTCGGGCTCGGCCTTCAAGAACGCGCTCATGGCACTGCAGGCCGGCGACAGCGTGCGCATCGCAGGACCCGCGGGACGCCTCGCTCTGCCGCCGGGCACCGACACCGTCGCCTTCCTCGTGGGAGGCGTGGGGATCACACCGGTGCGCAGCATGCTGCGGGACGCGAGGCAAAGGCAGTTCTTCTGGAAGGACGCGGTCGTCTTCTTCGGCAACCGGGATCGCACGTGCATGCCTTTCGCCGAGGAGCTCGCGGCGATGGCCACGCACGGAGTGAGAGTCGTCGACGTGCTCGAGCACGGAAATGAGTCCTGGACCGGCTACACGGGATTCGTGACCGCCGATATCGTGCGGGAAAACGTCGATGCGGCAGACGGCCGCGTCTTCTGCGTCTCCGGGCCGCCGGTGATGGTGACCGCCATGGAGGGCGTGCTCGACGAGTTGGGAGTGAGCAACGAGCGTCGGCTCGTCGAGCGTTTCGGCGAGGGCTGACCGGGCATCGAGATCTCTCGAAGCGGCGAGAACGTCGCCGTTGAGCACGCGATGCGAACCGTTCGGCGTCAGAAGTCATCCGTTCGGTTGCTCCTCACCCCGGACCGGTCCGTTCCGAATGTCGGTCGCATGGGGTAGTATTGGTGACGCGGCTTCACCTGCCCTGACGAGCCGTCCACGCACGGACCATCGTTCGTATCGCCTCCTGAGGGACTGTGAGTGTACGACCTCGAGGGGGTCCTCGGACCCGACGTGACATGGTTCGTCCAGCACCACGTGCGCACGCTCCTCACGTGGGACATTCTCGTATTCTTCGAGCGCAATCCCGACGCCGTGGTCGACGTGGACGGACTCGCATCGAGACTCGGGCGGCGCGTCGAGGAGGTGGACGCAGAGATCGAGCCGCTGTGCGAGGAGCACCTGCTCGACTGCTCCGGAGGTCTCGTCCGGTATCGTCCAACACCCAAGATGCGGAGCCACGTCGGGGATTTCGTGGACTGCTGTCAGGACAAGGGCAAACGCCTCGCCCTGATCGCCCTTGTGCTCCAGAACATCGGTCCTTCTACGGGGACAGCGTGACGCGGGATGGCGCCGGGTGCGGCGATGCATCGGCACCGAAGGGCGTGAGGTCACGAACTGCGTGGTTTCGTGCGGTACCCTTGACGCATGGACGGCCAGCTGACTGAGATCCTGCTCATTCTTGGCCTCGTACTGCTCAACGGGTACTTCGCCGCCGCCGAGATAGCCCTGATCTCTGCGAGACGCGCCGCGCTCAAGCACGCTGCCGACGCAGGGTCGAAGGGCGCGAGGACGGCTCTGAGCCTCGTCGAGGACCCTTCGCGACTGCTCGCGACCGTTCAGCTCGGTATCACGCTCGTCGGCTTCGGGGCCTCGGCCACCGCGGCTGTGACGCTCGCCGGGCCGCTCGAGGCGTGGTTCCGGGGGCTTGGCATCGGATGGTTGGCGAGTGTTGCGTCCGTGCTCTCGCTCGTGGTGGTCACCGTGGCGATTTCGTACGTGACACTGGTCTTCGGGGAGCTCGCTCCCAAGCGGCTCGGACTGCAGCGTGCGGACGGTGTCGCGAAGGCAGTCTCACGACCGCTTGCGACACTCGCCTGGGCGACCGCGCCCGTCGTCTGGTTCCTGGCCAGATCGGCAGATCTCGCCGGCATTCTCGTCGGCATCAAGCCGGGACAGGGACGTCCGGGCGTCTCGGAGGAGGAGATCCGCCTTCTCGTCACAGAGCAGGGGACGCTGCTCGAGGAAGAGAAGCGGATGATCCACGAGATCTTCGAGCTCGGCGACACCGTCGCGCGCGAGATCATGGTGCCGCGCGTGGACATGACCGTCGTCGAAGACACCACCACACTGGAGGACGCCCTCGCGCTCCTTCGCGAGAGCGGGCACTCGAGGCTACCGGTCTTCCGGGAGGACGTGGACCAGATCGTCGGACTCCTGCTGCTCAAGGATGTCGTAGGTCCCATCGCGTCCGGATCGGGCCTCGAACCGGTTCGGGGACTCATGAGACCACCCGTGTTCGTGCCGGAGACCAAGCCGATCCTGTCACTGCTCTCCGAGATGCGTTCGCTCAGGAACCACCTCGCGATCGTGGTCGACGAGCACGGCGGCACCGCCGGGCTCGTGAGCATCGAGGACATAGTGGAGGAGATCATCGGCGAGATCGCGGACGAGTTCGACCGCGACCGCCTGCTCGTCACGAGTGTCGCCGAGGGCGAGTGGGTGATCGAAGGTCGCCTGCCCATCGAGGACGCCGTCGATATGGGACTTCCGGTCGAGGAGTCCGACGAGTACGACACGCTTGCCGGGTGGATGCTCTCGGAGCTTGGGCATATACCCTCATTGGGCGAGACCTTCGAGGTGAGCGGCGTGCGCTTCCGCGTCCAGACGATGCGACGCCGCCGGATCGCGAGGGTCCGGGCCACGCGTCTTCCGCCCGAGGCACCGGAGAGCGGGAGGGAGTCCGATGGGGCGTAGGCTGTATCGGAGCCGCCACGACCGCATGGTCTCGGGCGTCTGCGGTGGGATTGCCGACCACTACGAGATCGACCCGACCCTTGTCCGCCTCCTCGCCGTGGTGTTGACGCTCGTCAGCTTCGGCACTGCGGTCGTGGTGTATGTGGTGATGGCGATCGTTGTTCCGGAAGAGCCCGTTGCGGATAGCGAGGGGAGCGGACCCGTTATGGCAAGCGCACCGCCAGCACCGTCGCCGACGCCTTCGGGAGCGATACCGCCGCCCGGCGTGCCCCCGGCGCCGCCGCCACCGGCCGGAGGGCCCGGCCCGTTACCCGAGCATCGACCGGGGCGCGGCGGGGTCACGTTCGGCGTAGTCCTCGTCGTCCTGGGTCTGGCTCTGTTGCTGAGCCAGTTCGTTCCCGGGCTCGATCTATGGCGTCTGTGGCCTCTCATCATCGTCGCGATCGGCATCCGGGTAATGCTGCGAAGGAGGACTGCGGACTGATGCGCAAGGCGGAGCGCTTTGTAACGGGCTTGACGGTCGTTGCGCTCGGCTTCATCTTCCTCGGGAGCACGCTCGGGATGCTGCCGTGGTCGGTCGGCACGACCCTGCTCGCGCTGATATCTCTCTGGCCCGTGTTGCTCGTTACCGTCGGCCTCGAGATCATCGCTCGCGGACTCAATAGTCCGTGGCTTGGACTCCTGTCGAGTGCCATCGCTCTTGTCGCGGTGCTCTACGGGGGACTCGTGCTGCCTGCCACGCAGACGCAGCCGAGCTTCTTCGGCATCGTCGGTACCGGACTGGGTGCGTCGCGTCCCTTCTCGTACTCCGCGACGACACGCTCCGTCGAGGAGGCTGCCCTCACCGTGAAAGGGGGGGCGGGCAGAATCGACATCGGCCCGGGCCAACGAGGGGTCCTCGTGAAGATGACCGGCGAGTCGCCCCTCGACAACCCTTCTCTGAAGGTCGATCGCTCGCGCGACTCCGCGGAGGTGGTCGCGTCACTTGGTTCCGGGTCCTCAGTCTGGCCGCTATCCGGTAGATCGCGCATGGATCTGCGGCTCTCGCCTGCCGTCCTATGGGACCTGTACTTCGAGACGGGAGCCGCCTCTCTCGAAACCGACCTCCGCGACGTGCCGACCAAGTCGTTGCGCCTCAAGACGGGCGTTTCCACCTCGGACATCACGCTAGGTCGTGTGCCCGGGGGAGTCGGCGAAGCGCCGGTGCGCGTCGAGTCCGGAGTGGCTGCCGTGACGCTCCGCATCCCATCGGGTGTCGAGGCTCGGGTTGAGGCGCAGACGGGTCTCTCGAGTGTCGCAGTGCCGTCGGACTTCGTCCGGCTTTCCGGCTCGGGCCGCACGTACGAATCGGCGGGCTACGACGATGCCGGCAGGAGATACCTCATCTACGTGCAGACGGGCCTCGGGTCCGTCGACATCCGGCGCTACTAGAGCCGACGGGAGGTGACGTGGTGAGCGGTCAACCGCAAAGCACGCCGCCGGGCAAGGAAGACGCCGGCAAGGTCATCGTAGTTGTCATCGGTGCCGGCTTGGTGTTCGTGGGCTTGACCATGCTTGCCCGGGAGTTCTTCTGGCCCGCCCTGGACCTCGGCCGACTGTGGAGCATCATCAGGGGCGCAGGCTGGGGGATCGGTCTCATCATCATCGGGATCATCGCGATCGTCTGGACGCAGCGCCCCGGCTTCAGGCCGCCGGCGAAGGGCAGCCGCCTCTACCGTTCGCGCACAGACCGCGTACTCGGCGGCGTCCTCGGAGGCCTTGCCGCCTACCTGGGTATGGACGCCACGCTCGTCCGACTCGCCTACGCAGGGCTGTCGCTCATGTTCGGCGTGTGGCCTGCGATCATCGCCTACATCGCGGCCGTCATCATCGTGCCGGAGGCGCCGTCGGACGAGTCGCAGTCAGAAGCGACCGCACAGCCGCCCGCGTCTCCAGCGCCGCCACCGCCGCCCACCACGCAGGCGGCGCCCCCGTGGCCCGAAGGGGCAGCAGCACCCTACGAGGCGCCGCCGCCTCCGCCCGCGCAGGCGCCGGGCCCTCCTCCCGCGGCTCCGACGGCACCCGAGGCTGCACCGCCCGCGCCCGAGGTCGCACCGCACGCTCCGCCCGCTCCTCCGGCGGAATCGGGCCCGGCCGAGCCGGAGTGAGCGAGTGAGCCCGCATCTGGATCCGGCGCCGGCCACCCGGCCAGGCGACGTCATCGACGCGCACACACACCTGTTCACTGTCGGCTTGCTCGAGGAGGTGCTGTCGAAGCAGCCTCCGGAGGCGATGGTGCGGTTCAGGCAGGCACTCAAGGAGCGCAAGTTCGGACGCCGGGGGGACACGTTGCCCGAGATGACACCGGAGGAGTGCGCCTGCTGGTACGCGGAACGGCTGGCGGCCGCGGACATCGCGAAGGCCCTCGTCGTCTCGGTCATGCCGGACAACCAGTGGACGCGCGACTTCATAGCCGCGGCGAAGGGACACGTGCACGCGCTCTGCAACGTCGACCCGCGCGATCTTGGCGCGGCAGAGCTGCTTGCGCGCGAGATGGAGGCGGGCTTCAAGGGCGTCAAGCTGCTGCCTGTGAATCGCTGCTACCATCTCTCGGACCCGGCGTGCCGGCCGTTGCTCGATGCCGCTCGCGAACTGAAGGCGAACTTCATCATCCACTACGGCGTGACCGTCGACCCCACCGGCGATCTGCGCTACGCCGACCCGATCGACCTCTCGCCCGTCGCGCGGATCACGTTCGTGATCGCGCACTTCGGCGCCGGATGGCTCGATAGCGTGCTTCGCCTCGGCTACCAGTGCGCGAACGTATGCGTGGACACGTCTGGCACGAACAACTGGATGAACTACTGCGTACCGAAGCTCACGCTTGCCGAGGTGTTCGAGCGGTGCCTCACCGCGCTCGGGCCCGAGCGCGTGCTGTTCGGCACCGATTCGGGCACGACGACGCAGTACCGCACGTGGATACGGAAGATGCAGCAGCGCACCCTCGAGGAGATCGGGGTCTCGGACGAGGACCGGGACCTCATCCTTCGGGGCAACGCGGTGCGCATCTTCGGACTTGACGACTGAGAGCCACGTCGAGCGAGGAGCGAGGGTGATCGAAGAGAAGCGACCGGCGCCGGCATCCGACTACGACGAGTTCGTGGACTGGGACAAGCGCCTTGGGCGCGAGGCGCCGCTGTTCCGTCGCGTGTTCGACGAGGTCGGAGCGCGTACGGTCGTGGACGTGGGCGCAGGTAGCGCGCGACACGCGATCATGTTCGCGTCGTGGGGTCTCGACGTGGTCGCGGTCGACCCTGACGAGTCGATGCTCGCGCAGGCGGAACACAACATCGACGAGCACGCCGAGGAGGTCGCCTCGGCGGCAGGGTCGGTCCGACTCGTCCGCGGCGGATTCGGCGAGCTGGCGGCCCTCGGTCTGGGGCCGGCCGACGCGCTCACCTGCACGGGGAACGCGCTTCCGCACGTGGCCGGTCTCGTCGGCCTGCGCGAAGCGCTGGCGGACTTCGCCGCGGTCTTGAGAGAGGGCGGGGGCCTGATCCTGCACCTGCTGAACCACGCTCGCCTGCTCGCGTCGCGACCGCGCGCCATACCCCCGGTGTTCCGCCAGACGCGCGAGGGCGAGAAGGTGTTCCTGCGCGTGATCGACTATCCGGAGGGCGACGAGTACCTCGACTTCGACTTCCTCACGCTCACCCGCGACGAGAACGGCGAGTGGGAGGTCGCGCACAGGCATTCACCGCATACGGCGCTGCCCATCGGGCTGCTCGAACGAGAGCTTGCCGCAGCGGGATTCGCCGCGGTCTGCGCGTTAGGCTCGCACGACGGCGCCCCCCTCGACGTCGAGAGGGACGAGAGCGTCATCGTCACGGCGAGGAGAAGAGCGTAGCGGCGAGCGCAGGGGTCAGCGGCGCTTCGTGCGGCCTCCTACCCACCTCCCGTGCGCGTCGGGCGAGGCTCAGACAAGCCGAGGTCCGAGCTCGCACGTCCTCCCGAGGGCCTGGTCGCACGATCGCACCGGCGACGAGAGACGCGCAAGGTCGCACGCGAGCCCCATCGAGGCAAGTTCCGCGTGAAGGTGACACAATGGCAGGCCCGCGACGTTCTGGAAGCACTCGTCGGCGTCGACCTCGGCGACCTGGCCTTCGATGTTGTACGCGCCCGCGCACCCCATGTACTCGCCCTTCGCCATCCACGCTTCGATGTCCGCGTCCGTGTGCGGCTTCATGCGCACGCGCGTCGTGACGGAGAACTCGCGCGGCTCGGAAGCGTCGGGGGCTACGATCGCGACGCCGGTGACAACGTCGTGCGTCCGCCCGGCGAGCGCACGCAGCATGTGCCACGCATCTTCGACGCTGCTCGGCTTGCCCAGTACGCGGCCGTCGAGCACCACGATCGTGTCGCAGGCGACCGTGATCCCCGCGTGAGTGCCTTCGCCCGTCTCCGTGCGCGCGCTGGAGAACGTCTCGCCGGCGGTGGTCTCGTCCGGACGTTCCTGGTGCGCCGCGCGCGCCTTCTCGGCGGCGAGGTGTGACGCGAGCAGTCCGGGTTGCGACGCGAGCGGCGAGTCGAGGTCCTCAGGGGTGTCCACCGCTGTGAATTCGACCGGCAGGCCTAGCCAGGAGATGAGGCGCCGTCGGCGGGGGGAAGCGGACACGAGCACGAGCGCGCAATCGGGGCGGGTCGACATGCGTCGATGGTAGCACCGGCCGCTGCTACTTCCCGTGTGTGCCCGGCGGCCGCGTCCGTCCGTCGTGCGTCCGTTCGTGCGTCCGTTCGTGCGTGGCGCTATCATCGAATCGGGTCTGGACGATGCGGCGACGGCCCTGGCGCATCGACGGCGTCCTCGCCGAGCTGCATACGTCGAGGCCCCCGGTGGAACACTACCTCATGGTGAACGCGTGAGCCGTCCGGTACCGGCGGCCGACCGAGGGAG
>CAYWCB010000051.1:0-11221 GCA_964456615.1 uncultured Eubacteriales bacterium
ATCGAGGTGACGCCGGCCTGCGTAAGGTTCGCACCCGGCGACATCCTCCTTGTTGTCACGGACGGCGTCACCGAGAGCGACGCCCTGTCAGGGCACGCCGAGCAGCACCTCGCCGAGCTACTCGTCAAGGCAGCGCCATCGGGAGCACAGAGGGTGTGCGACGCGGTCGTGGCCGCGGTGCACGAGGGCGGCGCGCTGCCCAAGGACGACGTGGCGGTCGTCGCGATCGAGCGGCTCGAAGGACCGGGGACGTCGGCGTAGCGGCACAAGGCGCCTCGGGAGACATACCGCAGAAGCGTCGCCCGGTGCACGCGGGACGATACTACTTGCTGACGATCAAACTGATCGTGGTCTTGGGATCGCCCTCACTGCGGCCCAATGCCACGCTCAGCTCCGTCCCGCCCTTCTTCGCGCCAATCCCGCCCGTCGTCTCGCCGCCCGCGCTGGACACCGCCTCCCCCTCGATAGTCCAGCCCTCCTTCGGCAGCTCGGCCTTGTACCAGGCGTGGACCTCCTCGACGTCGTCCGAGGTCTCGAAGCCGACCGTGGAGAGCGTCTTGCCGCCGGAAGTGACTTTGCTGGACGTGGTGATCTGGGCGTTCTTGTAGACGGGAACGTCGTTGGGGAAGCCGTCGGGGAGTGTGAGGTCCTCGCCTCCCTGGAGTTCGGCCTTCTCGCCCTCTTCGCCGGTGACGGTCACCTTGTTGCCATCCTTGTCCACCTCGACGCGGGCAGGCTGCTCGCCGGCCTTCTCGTCAGAGGTGCCGCACCCGGTCATGGGTGCGAGGACGAGCGCAGCCACGAACATGACGACGAGGACTCGCAACCACTTCAAGGGAGACCCACTCCTTTGGACGGAGACCGGAAGCCGCACGCAGGGCATCAGTGTGTACGCGGCGGAAGGCGCGGTCAAGCCGACGACAGCTGCGATTCCGGCCCCCCGGAGCGCCGAGCATGATGGATGTAGACGACCATGCGCCCGGAAGGACGGCCGGCGCAACGGCCCGGCATCGCTGACGGGCTCGTCGAACGTGCACAAATGGACTCAAGCACTGCCCGCAACCTGACGAAACCCTCGCTAGAGTGAGGTCCCTGTGGGGAGGTGTCGGGTGGCCGAAAGCCAGTCGAAACTGGGCGGGTGGAAGCGCCAACTTCTTGGCGGCGGTGGGAGGCACGCTCGAGAGGCCCCGCGCCAACCGCTCCACGTTGCCGCCCAGGCAGCGGGAGCCCAATCGCAGGGTGGCCTGCAGACGCAAGCACCGGCGAAGACGGGCGGAGCCGTCAACTTCGCCGACGCGATACGACACCTGGCCTGGCTGGAAGCCAGAATGCCCTACGTTGCGGAGGGCTACTACGTCGGGAAGCTCGACTCGCTGTACGCCAAAGCGGGGATCAAGGGGCAGCACATCCTCGGGCGGGCCGTCGGCGAGGGGGCCGTCGAGGTCTACGACCACGAGATCTACGAGCGGGGCACCGTTCGCGCGTGCCGCCTCATCCGACAGAACGAACTCGTGAGACGCCTCTTGGACGGCTACGACGTGGCCCGCTGATAGGCGCCGAGGGGGCGTCTCACCGGGACTGCGCCTCACTCCCCGCCGAACCGCGTGCCTCCACTCGTCAGGGGAACGACCAACGGCTTCGACTTGTAGGCCTTGCTCGCCTTCCCTACCTTCACGGGCTCTTGGTACTCCTGCTCGGGCTCTCGCACGGACACCCCCGTGACCTCGATGAACACATACGGCACGCCCTTGTACGATCGCGTGTCCGAGCGCACCCCCACGGCCATGTGGTTGTCCTCCTCGAGGAGGAGCAGCGCCGCGTCGTATCCCTCGGCCGCCAGCAGCGCGCCGAGGAGCATGCTCTTGTCCTCGCACACGCCGATGCCTTCCACGAGCAGGCTGCACGGGTAGGCCTTGGTGTTCTCGTCGGCATTGCTCTCTTCCGAGTCGTACGGCATCGTCCCCACGAACGCGTTCATGAGCCGCACGTACTCGTCCGAGGAAAGGCCGAGGGCGTCCCGGATGGCCCGCAGGTCGCGCAGCGCCAGGCCCACGGCCCGATGCTGTTCGGGCCAGGCGAGCTGACGGGTGTAGTAGCGGCGCGTCCAGGTATCCCGGCTCTCCGACGGGTCGACCTCCATCGCGGCGGGGCGTGACTCGGAGGCCGCGTAGTCCTCCTGAGGGATGCTCACGGACACGCTCCGCACCGCATCCTCGAACCGGAACTCGTAGGTGACGTCCCAGGCACCGTCGCGAAGGACGCGCTGCGGGGATCGCGGGATTGGCTGACCTGCCGCGGTCAGCGGCCGCCCCTCGGCGTCGAACCTGCGCTGGGGCAGGAGCGGGTGGGACGTCCAGAGGACGAGTGCGGCCAGCAGGACCAGCGCGATGAAGGGCAGGATCCTGCGCAGGCGCCCGCGCTCGTAGCCCTCGAGGTCCTCGTCGGCGGGGTAGTCGTCAAGGACGTCGGCGGGGTACGCGTCGAGGGCGTCGTCTACCGGATACGCTTCGGCGTCGTCGACCGCACGCCTGGAGCCGAATCGCGCGTCATCCTGGAGTTCGGGTTGCCGCATGTCTGTCCTCACGTGCAACTGCGGGGCCGGAGTGGCCCGGCTTTGGCGAGTACTCGGCGGTGCGTGCGAGCTACCCGGAGAACGGATCGGCCGCGAGGTACGCGTCCAGGGCGATACCTCCTGCCCCGACAACAACCGAGCGATCCGGGGCGAACCTCTCCGCGAATGCCTGCAGACCCCTGAGATCCCCGCCGCCGGTTCCCGCTCCCATCTTGACCTCGATCGCGACCAACCGGCCGGCATGCTCCACGACGAAGTCGACCTCAAGCGCACCATCTCGCCAATACCGGACGTCTCCTTCGCGGCGGAGCGCGTGTGCGACCAGGTGGCCACCCACAGCGGTCTCGACGAGCCTTCCCCAGTACGCCGTGTCCGCTCGCGCAGCGTGCCGGGACTTCCCTACGACAGCTGACACCAGCGCCGTGTTCAGGGCGAGCAGCTTGGGACTCGAGGCGCGCCGTCTCACCGCTTGTCCCGCATGCTTCTGGAGTCCCGTCGCCAGCCCCGCGCCCGACAGGAGGTCGAGATAGTGGGCGAGCGTCGTCGTGTTCCCCGCGTCGGCGAGTTCGCCCAGCATCTTGTTGAACGATAGCTCCCGCGCCGAGTACTCGCACGTCAGGGCTAGCAACCGCCTGAGCAGTGCGGGCTTGTCGACTCGAGTAGGCAACAGAATGTCGCGAGAGACAGCGGTCTCCACGAGCGAGTCCAGTATGTAGGACCGCCATCGGTCCTCGTCATCGACGAGCGGAGCGGCACCGGGATAGCCCCCGAAGTACACGAAGGTGTCAACGTCCCAACCGAATGCCTCTCGCACCTCGTCATAGGTCCAATGAGTCGCGCGTATGACCTCAAAGCGACCTGCGAGACTCTCGCTCAGGCCCTTCCGCACGAGTAGGGCGGACGAGCCGAGAAGCACGACACGTATATCGACGTCCGACCCCGAATCGGCGTCCCACTGCGCCTTGACCGCCTCGGACCAGCCATCGATCTTCTGCACTTCGTCCAATGCGAGGAGCACGGGAGCGGACCTGGATCCGGCGATCGCACGAGCGGCGTTCCACTGCTGTTCGATCCACAGCGGCGGGAGTGGCGTGGGGCTGTCGGCCGAAGCGTAGTGGGACGGAAGTTCAGCGGCCGCCAGCGCCTGTTTGACCGACGTCGTCTTGCCGACCTGCCGAGGTCCTGTGACCACCTGGATGAACCGGCGGGGCTCGGAAAGGCGGCGCAGCAGGATGTCGGTAGTGTAGCGGCGGTACATGGCCCACCTCGTCCTCGACGTGACTATTGCTCAGGCTATTGAGGATGATTACTCACTACGTTGAGTAAATGCAACGCCGCAGAGGCTCCCGCGCATGCACAGGGCTTGGGCGACGAGACCGTGCGAAACCTCGCGAGCTTGTCGGGCGGGCGGTCGGCGGTGGCAGGCAGTCGGTTGTGACGCGCGACGATCTCGTGCCCCGTTAGTGCCTGAACCCCGCGAAGAACCCGCTCTCGTCGACCCAGTCGACCACGAGCGAGGTCACGTCACCGCCCTCGAAGCGCGGCAGGACCGAGACGAGCCCGTTCCGCGCGCGGGGATTCTCGGCGAGCCAGCGGGCGAGCGGCGACACGACGGTCGCGCGAACGCGATTCTGCAGGCCCCGCGCGCCCTTCTCGACGCTCACTCCCCGTTGCTGCAGGGCGTCGACGAGTTCGGATGTCCACACGAGCTGCAGGCCCCGCTCCTCGAGGCCGGGAAGGTCGTTCACGCGCTCGAGTTCCCGGACGACGATCCGGCCGGAGGTCTCTCGGTCGATGGGCCGGAAGACGATCGTCCGCGTCATGCGGCCGAGGAACTCGGGCGGGAACTCCTCCGCGCAGTCGCACAGCACGAGCGCGGTCGTGCGCTCCACCGGCTCGGAACGCAGCCAGCGGCTCGAGCCCACGTTGGTCGTGAGCATCACGAAGTGGTTGTCGAGCCGTACCGTCCTGCCCTTCTCGCTCGTGAGCCGCGCCTCGCCGAGCGCTTGCAGCAGCAGCCGTATCACCATCGGGTGCGCCTTCTCGATCTCGTCGAGCAGCAGCACCCCAGCCGGGTTGGCGCACAGGCGGCCGACGAGGGAGGCGGGCTCGTCGGCGATCAGACGTTCCGAGGCCCATATGTCCGCGAACTCGCTCATGTCGAAGCGGATGCAGCGCGACTCGTCGCCGGTGAGCAGTCTCGCGGTCGCCAGCCCAAGACTCGTCTTGCCGACGCCGCTTGGACCAGCGAGGAGCAGTCTCGCAGCCGGACGACCGGACTCGTTGAGCCCGGCCTGGAAGCGGGCGATCGCGTCGGCCACCTCCGCGACGGCCTCGTCCTGACCGAGGACCTCGATCGAGAGGTGCTCGCACAGCATCCAGTGCGACATCGGCTCGCCCGCGCCGACGAAGACTGGCAGCAGGCCCGTCTCCTCCGCGACGGCCCTGCGAAGCGTGTACTCGTTCACGTGCGACGAGAGGCCCGCCGCCCGGTCGGCAAGCCGGATGAAGCCCGCGAGCGGCGCGGCCGCCGGCAGGTAGCGCTTCGCGATGGCCAGACCGGCGGCGACGGTGGCGTCCTCGGCTGCCGCAGCGGCATCGCCGCCCTCGGCCCCCGAGTCGCCGATTGCGACACCCTTCTTGCGCAGCGCCTTGAGGTGCAGCCGGGCTATCTCGGCCGATTCCGCCTCGTCGGGCGGCGGCACCTCGACCACGACGAACCTGCCCAGAAGCCGCTCGTTCTGCGCCCGCATGCGGCCTTCTCCCCCGGGGGTGGTCGTGCCAATCACCTGCAGGCCTTTGTCCATCTGCGGGCACAGGAGGTTCGCGACGTCGGTCTTCGGATCCGAGGACGAGCTTCCCATGCCGATGCACTCGTCGATGTTCTCGATGAAGAGGATCGCCGGTTTGGCGCGCGCGGCATCGAGTTGCCGCGCCATCTTGTTCTCGAGGTCGTGGCAGTACCGGCAACCCTCGATGAAGCGCGAGGCGTGCGTCTCGACGATGCGCGGCGCCGCCGATGCTCGCGAGTCCACGAGCCGCAGCTGACCCGCCTCGGTGGTCGGCCACGACGCATGGGGCAGGCTGTGCACGAGCGCGGTCTTGCCCGCACCAGGGTCGCCCTTGAGGAGCACGCTCTTGCCCTGCCGAAGGAGCGTCGCGATGCGATCAGCGAGCGTGGCGCGCAGGTAGACGCGCTTGGTCGCACCGCCCGCGATCGTGCGGATGTCGGGTCCGAGCTGCTCGATCGTCGACGCCTGGGCGAGCGTCGCGGCGTGGTCGGCCATCGGGAGTCCCTGCGGAGGGGCGGTCGCGACGGAGGGGCGATGCCAACGCTAGCACCGCGCGAGGTCGGTGTGTCATGTGGAATGACGAACGTGTGTTCTGGGGCGACGGCGACGCTCAGGAGAACCGCCGAGCGGCAGGGCGACGTATCGAACACCCGTTCGTCAGGGACGGGCGGCGCAGTTCGCCGGTCATGGTCGACGCCCGGCGGCCCGTGACGTCACTCGACTCGCATCGCCTCGCGGAGGGCCTTCACGACCACCGCAGGATCGGGTACCCCGCCCACCCGGTGGTTGGAGAAGACGACCGTGTCGTCGAGGCGCACTTCGAGGATGCCGCCGGAACCGCCGACGAGTTCCGATGCCAGTCCCAACTCCCGTTCAATCTCGGCCGCCACACGGGCGGCCCCGGGACGGTAGTCTCATTCCTGGCAGTACGTGATGGTTACTCGCGTCGCGCTCATCGCACGCCTCTCGCCGAGGGGACATTCCCGGGCCTTCGCACGCTCGTACCCGCTGAGGATACTCCTTGGTCAACCTGCCGATGGAGAGCATGCGAGGGGACCCCCGCAGCCAGACGCGACTCCGGTTGGGGTAGATTGCCATGGGGTGAGTTGACGTGACGCGAGTCCTCGAGGTCGCACACCCAGCGAAGCGCTACGGTGACTTCGCGGCGGTGGAAGACGTCTCGTTCTCCGTCGAAGAGGGCGAGATCTTCGGCATCCTCGGGCCCAACGGAGCGGGGAAGACGACCACCGTCGAGTGCCTCCAGGGCCTGCGCACGTTCGATGGCGGCGAGGCGCGCGTGCTCGGCCTCGACCCGCGCCATCACGCCGACCAGCTGCGCCGTCAGATCGGCTCCCAGCTCCAGGAGTCGGCGCTCCCCGACAGGCTCAGGGTCTGGGAGGCCTTGAAGTTCTTCGCGTCGATCCGGGCAGAAGGGGTCGACTGGGAGAGTGTCATGGACGAGTGGGGCCTCTCGGAGAAGCGGAACGCGACATTCGGCAACCTCTCGGGCGGCCAGCAGCAGCGCCTGTTCATCGCACTGGCGGTGGTGAACGCGCCGAAGCTCGTCTTCCTCGACGAGATGACGACGGGACTCGATCCGACGGCACGGCGCGAAGTCTGGGACCTCGTCCGCAAGATCCGCGACAGCGGCACGACGGTCGTCCTCGTCACGCACTTCATGGACGAGGCCGAGACGCTCTGTGACCGCCTCGCCGTGATCGACGGCAAGCGCGTGGCGGCGACCGGCACGCCCGACGCGCTCATCAACGAGTACGACAGCGGCGCCGAGGTCACGTTCTCGACGGACGCCACGGACCTCGAGTTCTTGCGCGATGTCGCGGGCGTCACTGTCCTCCAGCGAGACGGGCGGCGAGTCACGGTGCACGGCGAGGGAGCGCTCCTCGCGCATGTCGCGGCTGCTCTCGTGTCACGCGGGATCGCGCCGACGGACCTGCGGGTGAAGCGGACGACACTCGAAGACGTCTTTCTCGAGATCACCGGGGGGAGGACCTGACGCGCGTCGAACGCGCAGGCGCGGACGCGGAATCGGCTTGCCTTCAGCCCGCGCCGCAGCCAACCAGACATCGCGGGCGCGTTCGAGCTCGGCGAGTGCTTCGGCGGGCGTGTGGCCAAACGCCGAACATGATTCAAGCTCGGGGATCTCGGCGATGTAGCCGCCGTCCTCGTCGCTGTAGAAGATCGTGATCTCGAAATCACTCATCCCAGTCACCGGGCTCCAGTCTATACCGGTCCACCAGCCTCATGAACTGACGGGCCTGGTAGGGCTTCGCTTCGCCCCCAACGTCTTGGAGATTCACGAGTTCGCGGATGTCAGGATGGCCGAAGATGTGGTGGCTGCCGGACACGCGGAGAAGACGGAAGCCGAGCGCCTCGGCGAGACAGCACATGTCTCGGAAACGGATGCTGGCGGTGCCAGCTCGGATGAGCTCGAGCGTCTTGCGCCGCCGCACTGAAGCTGTCGGCGAGCACGACATGTCTGTGCTGCGGCTCAGGAACCCAAGACCCACTCCCAGAACGGCAACGCATGCACCGTTCCTGCCGGGATCTCGATCGTCGCCCTCTCGCCTTCCGTAACGATGGTCGCCTGCCCGACGCCGGTCTCCTCCATCGCCTCGCCCAGCGCACGCAGCTCTCGCTCGCGAGTGTTCTTGTCGCGCACGTCGACGCACGCTTGAACGATCTGCAACGACTCACCGGGCAGCACTCCCTCTACAGCAAAATCGACTTCAAGCCCGGAGCCGGTGCGGTAGAAGGAGACCGCTTCATCGGCAAGCCGCCCGAGACGCCGACGGAACTCCAAGTAGACCGCGTTCTCGAGCAGCGCCCCCCTGTTCAATGCTCGGCCGGTCGCCATAGCAGTCGCGAGTCCGGGATCAACTGCGTAGACCTTCCTGGGGTTGACGATGCGCTGCTTCTCAGAACGGGAGCGAATCGGCACGAGAAAGCACATGTACGCGTCGACGACATGATCCAGGTACTCGAAAAGAGTATGCTTGCCCACCTTCATGCCCTGTGAGAGAAGCGCGCCGTGCAGCGAGCTCACCGAGAACTGGCTCGCGTTGGCCGCGAAGGCTGCTCGGACGAGATGACGCAGCGCACGGACGTTCGTCGCGGCATGCCGCTCCACGACGTCACGCAGGATCACGACCTCGACGTAGTCGTGGAGCGTTTGGACTCTGTCAATCGCTCCCAGGGACTGAACCTCGGGGAACCCGCCGCGCACGAGGTACTCGCCGGAGAATGCAGCGACGCGGGAACGCACCTTCGAGCCGAACGGTGGTGAGCCCGCGCCCATGTCGCCCGCGCGCATCGCCTCGCCCAGCCCGTACGGGAGCACCTCGATCGCGTTGCCACGGCCGCGCAAGCTCGTATGGATCTCCTTGCTGAGCAGCTTCGCCGAAGACCCTGTCACGACGACCTGAGTGTTCTCGGTGTCAAGCACGCGCCTCACGAACCGCTCCCAGCCGTCGACGAGCTGAATCTCATCCAAGAACAGGTGCGATCCAGCGTCACGCGACTCGGGATTCAGGCGAAAGAAGGTCTCAAGCGCCTCGTCCAGTGTCCGCACAGTCGGCTCGCCGAGTCGCTCGTCATCAAGCGACAGGTAGAGCATCCGGGTTCGAGGAATTCCCGAGGCCTCGAGAGAACGCATCCGGTCGTACATGAGATACGTCTTGCCGGAGCGCCGCATGCCGATGAGCGTGTCGGCCTTGCCCTTCATCGACATCAGCTCGACGTCACGCTTCACCGTGTGAGGAAGCGGCTCGGACGCGAAGTCCACGAGGATGCGCTCAAGAACGGTGTCGGCCATCGGGGGTCTCACCTACAAAAGACGGCGTACTTGCTGATAGGTATATTTCTAGCTGCTTTTGTACCTGTCTGCAAGTACAACTCCGGTGAGCCTCCCACTCCGCTCCGACGTGCGGCGGCTCACAACCTCTCGAACACGACCCCCGCGCGCTTGAGGAGCTCCCGCGGGTCGAAGGCTGCGTCGAGCTCCTTGGCGCTCACCCCCGCCGCCGCGAACTCCTCGTCTGCCTCCAACACCTCGCGCAGGGTCGGCCCGGGCCGCCCCTGCTGGACGTCCTCCCACACGCGCATGGACGCGCGCTGCACGATGGCATACGCGTCCTCACGCAGCATGCCCGTACCCACGAGCGCGAGCAGCACGCGCGACGAGTAGATGAGCCCGCGCGTCTTCTCGAGGTTCGCGAGCATGTTCTCGGGGTAGACGACGAGCCCGTCAAGGATCCACGCGAGCTTGTCGAGCAGATAGTCGGTCGCGATGTAGCTGTCGGCGAGCACGACGCGCTTAGCATCTTCATCCCCGTCACTTGCCCGAAGTGAGTCGCGCGTCGTCTTATGTAAGTGGACTTTCATTGTTAGTAGGTGTACTTTCATCACATGAAACCGACGCTGACAGCGAACGACCTCTTCTCCACTCCCGGCCGGGTAAGCGTGCTTCGCGCGCTCTGGAGCGTCGAGGTGCCGATGAACGCCGCCGAGGTAGCTCGGCGAACTCGATTGACCCACCCTGCCGCGACTGCCGTGCTTCGCGGGCTCGTCGGCCTCGGCGTGGTGGCTAGTGCCCCGGCGGGCAGGGGCAGCACGTTCTGGATCAACCGGCAGAGCATCTACGTTCAGCGGATGATCGACCCCGTCTTCGGAGCAGAGCAGGCGCTGCCGGAGCTGCTGCTTGAGTCGCTTCGGCAGGCGTTTGAGATGCGGACAGTCTCCGCGGTACTGTTCGGAAGCTACGCGCGGGGAGACCAAACGCCTGAGAGCGACATCGATGTCATAGCCGTGACAGACAATGGCGACGCAAAGCAAGCGCTGGAAGACGTGAGGGGGCAGATCAGCATGCAGTTCCGTCGCCAGTTCGGGGCGAGCCTTTCGCTCATCGTGTACACGGCCACGGAGGCCGCGGAACTGCCTTCGCGTGCGCACGACCTGTACGAATCGCTGACGCGCGAAGGGGTGCGCATCTTGGGCGTCGGCGTCGACGAGTGGGGCGGACTTGCCAAGAAGTGACTCGACACGCAACGTGGGCCGGGGTGACGCCAAGAAGTACCTTTCGAAAGCGCGTGAGTTCTCGGAGGGTGCATCCGACGCCCTCGCGAATGGCAAGTGGAATGTCGCCGGACTGGCTGCCATCCACGCAGGCATCTCTGCTGCCGACGCGGTGATCGTCGCTTTCGGCGCGAAGCGCAGCGCGTCCAAAGACCACGGCGCTGCAGTCGACCTCGTGCACCGGACGACGGACGCCGGTGCCGCCCAAATACGTCAGCTCACGGGGCTGCTGGCCATGAAGAACACAGTCGAGTACGAGCAACGACTACTCACCCAGAGCGAGGCGAGAACCTTGGTCGAACAGTCGAGCCGCTTCGTGAAGTGGGCTGCGACGGTGGTGGACGGGGCGCTCGGTAGAGACTAGATCGAGCGGTCGCGTCGGCCGCGCGCTAGCCTACAACCTCTCGAACACGACCCCCGCGCGCTTAGGAACTCCCGCGGGTCGAACGCGCGGTCGAGTTCCTCGGCGCTCACACCCGCCGCCGCGAACTCCGCATCCGCCTCCAGTGCCTCCCGCAGCCCCGGCCCGCTTCGACCCTGCTGCACGTCCTCCCACACCCGCATGCTCGCCCTCTGCACGATCGCGTATGCGTCCTCGCGCAACATGCCCGTGCCCACGAGCGCGAGCAGCACGCGCGAGGAGTAGATGAGGCCGCGCGTCCTCTCGAGGTTCGCGCGCATGGTCTCGGGGTAGGCGACGAGGCCGTCCAGGATCCACGCGAGCTTGTCGAGCAGGTAGTCGGTCGCGATGAAGCCGTCGGCGAGC
>CAYWCB010000052.1:0-11119 GCA_964456615.1 uncultured Eubacteriales bacterium
ACTCCAGACCATCGGCGCGACCACGCTCGACGAGTACCGCAAGTACGTGGAGAAGGACCCGGCCCTTGAGCGCAGGTTCCAGCCCATCATGGTGGGCGAGCCCAGCGTTGCCGAGACCGTCGAGATCCTGCGCGGCCTGCGCGACCGCTACGAGGCGCACCACCGCGTCTCCATCACTGACGGCGCCATCGAGGCGGCCGCCACGCTGGCCGACCGTTACATCTCCGACCGCTTCCTGCCGGACAAGGCCATCGATCTCATCGACGAGGCCGGCTCGAAGATGCGCATCAAGATGATGACGGCGCCGCCGGACGTCCGCGAGGTCGAAGAGCGGCTCAAGCGCATACGTGCCGAGAAGGAAGCCGCCATCGAGGCTCAGGAGTTCGAGAAGGCCGCCTCGCTGCGCGACAAGGAGAAGCAGATCCTCGCCGAGAAGCGGACGATCGAAGAGGAATGGCTCAGACCGGACAACACGCGCATCGTCGAGGTTACCGAGAAGGAGATCGCCGAGGTCGTCTCGATGTGGACCGGCGTGCCGGTCACCGCCCTCACCGAGGAGGAAACCGCGAAGCTGCTCCGCATGGAGACATCCCTGCACGAGCGCATCGTCGGCCAGGACGAGGCGGTGACCGCGGTGTCCAAGGCGATCCGCCGCGCGCGCGCAGGCTTGAAGGACCCGCGCCGCCCGGCGGGGTCGTTCATCTTCCTCGGCCCGTCGGGTGTGGGCAAGACCGAGCTCTCGAAGGCGTTGGCGGCCTTCCTCTTCGGCAGCGAGGACGCACTCATCTCGCTCGACATGTCAGAGTACATGGAGAAGCACACCGTCTCGCGCCTCATCGGATCGCCGCCGGGATACGTCGGCTTCGATGAGGGAGGCCAGCTCACCGAACTCGTGCGCCGCAGGCCCTACTCGGTCATCCTCTTCGACGAGATCGAAAAGGCGCACCCGGACGTCTTCAACGTCCTGCTGCAGATACTCGAAGAGGGTCGGCTCACCGACGCGCAGGGCCGCAAGATCGATTTCAAGAACGCCATCGTCATCATGACGAGCAACCTCGGTGCGAGGGACATCGCGAAGAAGGCCACGCTCGGCTTCAGCGTGTCGACCGGTGGCGGCCTCGCCTACGAGGAGCTCAAGGACCGGGTCACCGGCGAGCTGAAGAAGATGTTCCGCCCCGAGTTCCTCAACCGCGTCGATGAAGTCATCGTCTTCCACGATCTCACGAGCGAGGAGATCGAGCAGATCGTCGACCTCATGATGGACCGGCTGCGCGAGCAGCTCATGTCACAAGGCATGGGTCTCGTGCTCTCCGATGAGGCCCGCACCTTCCTCGCGGAGGCCGGTTTCGATCCCACGCTGGGTGCCCGGCCGCTGCGTAGAGCGATACAGCGGGCAGTTGAGGATCCGCTCTCCGAGCAGATACTCGCCGGTCAGTGGAAGGCCGGCGACGTGATCGAGGTCTACGTACAGGACGAAGCGATCTCGTTCCGCAAGGCCGAAGGCGGGGTGGTTGTTCCAGCCGCTCCCAAGGAGGCCAAGGCGAAGCCGACGGTTCCCTCCAGCGGTACGCGACGCTCCGGCGGACGCTCCGGCGGACGCGCCTCCGGTGGCGCCGCAGGCGAGTAGCGCAGGGTGACTCCCAAGACCCGCACGGTGTGGCGCTGCCAGCAGTGCGGGGCCACGGCGCCTCGCTGGTTCGGGCGCTGCAGCGAATGCGGCGAGTACGGTTCGCTCGTGGAGGAGATCGAACGGCCGGCCGTAGCCGAGAGGTCCACGGGTCGCGTCGCATCCCCGGTCACGCTCGCCGATCTCGCGTGTGAGCGGGAGGCCGAGCGGCTCTCAACGGGCATCGCCGAGTTCGACCGCGTCCTGGGCGGCGGACTGGTGAGAGGCAGCCTCGTGCTGCTGGGCGGCGAGCCGGGCATCGGCAAGTCCACGCTGCTCCTTCAAGTAGCGGAGGCGGTCGCGAGCAGCGGGCTTGGTGTCCTCTACGTCTGCGGCGAGGAATCACCCCGGCAGATCGCGTCGCGCGCGCGACGCATCGACGCTGACGCCGAGTCGCTCCTGCTGCTTCCGGAGGTCGACATCACCGCCGTCGAGCAGGTTGTCTCCAACGCCCGGCCCGACCTGATCGTTGTCGATTCCATACAGACAGCGACGGACGGCGAGCTTTCGGGTGCCGCCGGAAGCGTCGGTCAGGTCCGTGCGTGCGCGGCACGCCTCATGCGCATGGCCAAAGACGAAGGCATTGCGACCATCATCGTGGGTCATGTCACCAAGGACGGTGCGATCGCCGGACCCCGGGTTCTCGAGCACATGGTCGACACGGTGCTCTACTTCGAGGGAGACCAGGACCACGCGTTCCGTGTCGTTCGAGCGGTCAAGAACCGGTTCGGCTCCACCATGGAGGTCGGCATCTTCGAGATGGCCGAGAGCGGTCTGCACGCGGTGGACACGCCTTCGGCGGTCCTGCTCGCCGAGGACGGGGTCACTGTCTCAGGTTCTGCGGTCCTGGCGACGATGGAGGGCTCGCGTCCGCTGCTCGTCGAGATCCAGGCGCTCGTGACTCCGAGCTACCTGCCGGCTCCGCGGCGTCTCGCGAACGGGATCGACACGAGCCGGCTGCTTCAGACGCTCGCCATCCTCGAGCGGCGTGCAGGTCTCGCCTTCGGTGGGCAGGACGTTTACGCGAACGTGGCGAGCGGTCTGCGCGTCGCCGAACCCGCCATAGACCTGCCGCTCGCTCTCGCGCTGGCCTCAGCGCTGCTCGACGTGCCGATTCCCCGCGACCTCGCGGTCTTCGGAGAGCTCGCTCTGACCGGCGCCGTCCGGCCGGTCGCGCACTCAGAGTCGCGGTTGAGGGAGTGCGTTCGAATGGGCAGGAACCGGGTCGTGGGTCCCGGCCGAACGTTGGGCAAAAGCGTCGCTGCCGGGAGCGAGAGCCTCGTCGCCGTGGAGTCGCTGCCCGAGGCATTGGCCGCAGTGCGACTTCAATGAGGCCAGGTAGGGCTCCTGCCCGCGCCGCGTCGTCGAGAAGTGCCTTGGGGGCAGGCGTATGTGGCGGCTCTTCCCGTCGACGTGGGACAATCCATCTACCGGCGGAGGATGCGCAGGCACCGCCGCGAACCGGGCAAGCGTGGGGAGTGCGTGGGAATGGACGCGGAGGTCGAGGAGCTGCTGAGGTCGGAGCTCAGGAAGGTCGCTCCGGGCACTCGTCTGAGGGAGGCGCTCGAGTCCATCATCGCTGGTCGCACCGGTGCTCTGATCGTGATCGGTGACGTCGCGAACGTGGCGGCCATCAGCAACGGTGGATTCGCGATCGACATCCCCTTCACCCCGCAGCGGCTCTTCGAGCTCGTGAAGATGGATGGAGCCATCATCCTTGACGGTGACTGTGAGCGGATCCTGAAGGCGAACGTGCATCTCGTTCCCGATCCTTCGCTGCCCACTGCCGAGACAGGGATGCGCCACAGGAGCGCGGAGCGGGTGAGTCGTCAGACGAGTGCGCTCGTGATCTCCGTGTCGCAGCGACGCGAGGTCGTGAACCTGTATCTGGCGGGTCACCACCTCACCTTGGACGAGATCGAGGTCGCGCTCGCGAAGGCGAATCAGGCGCTGCAGACGCTCGAGCGGTACCGGGCCCGCCTCGACGCCGTGCTTTCGAGGCTTACATCGCTCGAGTTCTTCGACCTCGTCACCATCGGCGACGTCACCGAGGCGATCGGACGTTTCGAACTGGTCCATCGCGTATCGCGCGAAGTCGCGCGCTACATCGTGCAGCTCGGGACAGAGGGCCGCCTCATTCGCATGCAGGCCGACGAGCTCACCGCTGGCGTGGACGACGAGTACCTGCTCCTGCTACGCGACTATGCCGCTGACCCCAGCATCCGCAAGGTCGCGAGTCTTCGCGCCAAGCTCGCCGAGGTCCCCACCGAGCGCCTGTTCGAGCTCGACTCGATGGCGCCTGTCCTCGGCCTTTCCTCGGCCACGCTCGGTAGCGAAGACCACGTGAGAGCGCGCGGCTACCGCGCGCTCTCACGCATCCCGATGCTGCCCGCTACCGTCGTGCACCGCATCGTGGAGCGCTTCGGCTCGCTCCCAGCGATCCTTCAGGCCAGTGAGGCGGATCTCGACGACGTCGATGGCGTTGGCACCCGACGCGCGCGCGCGATCCTCAGCGGGCTTGCGAGGGTGCGGTCTCACGCGACCGCGTAGGCTCTCCGGAGGGCGCCCGGGCGTATCCCGCGTGATAGAATCCCGAGGACAACTGCCGCGAATCGTGACCCGGAGGAGGGGGTGAGATCGAGGCGGCGCGCTTCGGCCCCGCCCCATTCCATGATCGTCTACATCACCCGCTTCACGCTTGTCGTCGTCGGCGCCATCGGAGGCTTTGCGGCGGCTGATGCCGTCGACTGGTCCTCCGAGGTGGGCTTCCCTCAGGACCTCGTCATCCTCATCTTCGTCGTGCTCGGTTCGTCGATCGGATACCTGCTGGGGGGCATTCTCGGACGAGAGCTGGCATGGCTGTGGTCGAGGGCCGAGGATCGCGTTCGCGACATCGAGCCTGTGGATCTGTTGCTCGGCACAGGAGGGCTCATTGTCGGGCTGCTTGTCGCCTTGCTGGTGTCGGCACCACTGCGTCTCCTGCGGCCGTTGTGGCTCGCCGTCGTCTCCTCCGCACTGGTCTTTGTCATGCTCGCGTACGCCGGGATACGTATCGCGCTCGTGAAACGCCGCGACTTCACGCGGTTCTTCTCGCGGTTCTTCGGCCGCGAGTCCCACGACGAGCCGGCTGCGGTGAAGGCCGGACCGCTCTTGCTGGACACGAGCGCGATCATCGACGGTCGGTTCGTGGAGCTCGTGAACCTCGGATTCCTGCAGGGCGATCTCCGCGTGCCTCGTTTCGTGCTCGCCGAGCTCCACACGCTCGCCGATTCCGCAGACGACACCAAGCGCGCTCGCGGTCGCCGAGGGCTGGACCTGCTCGAAACGCTGCCCGCGAAGGGCGTTGCCTTCGAGACCTTCGAGGCGGACTATCCGGACCTGCCCACGGTCGATGCGAAGCTCGTCCGTCTCGCTCCGGAGATAGGTGGTGCGGTCGTGACAGTGGACTACAACCTCACCAAGGTCGCCAGAGTCGAGGGCGTCGAGGTGCTCAACATCAACGAGCTCGCTGCCGGTCTGCGACCCGCATTCCTGCCGGGCGAGGCTCTCCGGGTGCGGATCGTGCGCAATGGCCGGGAGGCCGATCAGGGTGTCGGCTACCTGGAGGACGGCACGATGGTCGTCGTCCAGCACGGGCACGAGCACGTCGGCGAGGAGACCGACACGGAGGTGACCTCCGTGTTGCAGACCGGTGCCGGACGCATGATCTTCGCGCGCGTCAAGGGCCGGCCCACCGAGGACGACCTGTGAGGCCGCCGACCCTCCCGTCCCTCGGCCTCGTTCTTGCCGCAGGAGGCACGGGAAGCCGCTTCGGTCACGCAGAGGGGAAGCAGCTCGCCTTGCTGCGCGGTCGTACTGTGCTCGCGTGGGCACTTGACCCGTTCGTTTCGATCGAGGCGCTCAGTGCGGTGGTCGTCGCCGCTCATCCGGAGCGGGTCGACGAGTACTCGGCACATGTCGAGCCGCTCCTGCTGCGCGAGGTCTCTCTTCGTGTGGTGGCCGGGGGCGAGACTCGTCAGGACTCCGTGGCGGCCGCGCTCGCGGAACTTCCGACGACCTGCGATCTCGTGGCGGTCCACGATGGCGCGCGGCCGTTGGTGACCGCTGAGGTCGTCTCCTCGGCGATCGCGGCGCTCCTGGCGGACGAGCACGCGCACGGACTCGTCGTGGGGCACCCGAGTGTGGACACGCTCAAGCACGTGGACGATGGCGTCGTGGTGGCGACACCGGACCGAACGCTCTTCTGGTCGGTACAAACGCCGCAGATCTTTCGAGGTGCGGCGCTACGGCTCGCCTACGAACGAGCTGAGGCGGACGGTTTCGTCGGGACCGACGACGCGTCCCTCGTGGAGCGGTTGTCCGGGCGAGTGCTCGCGCATCCGGGTCCGCGCGACAACATCAAGGTCACACACGAGGAAGACCTGTTGATCGCGGAAGCGGTCCTGGCGGCTCGGGCTGAGGGAGCGTGACCGGGTTGTATCGGATCGGACTCGGATACGACGTGCACGCGTTCGTCGCCGGGCGGCCCCTCGTTCTGGGCGGGGTCGAGACCCCGTACGAGTTGGGGCTGGCGGGCCACTCGGACGCGGACGTCGTCACACATGCCCTGATGGACGCGATCCTCGGCGCGATGCGTGCCGGCGACATAGGCGTGCACTTCCCCGACACCGACCCGCAGTATGAGAACGCGTCCTCGCTCTCCCTGCTCGAGCGCGTCGGCGATCTCATGAGGAGCGAGGGCTGGCGGTTCGTCGACGCCGACATCGTCATCGTGCTCGAGGCTCCGAGGATCTCGCCGCTTCGATCGAAGATGCGGGAGCGTCTCGCGGCGGCCCTTCGGGTACCGGTCGACTGCGTCGGTCTCAAGGCCACGACCACCGAGGGGCTCGGATTCGCGGGACGCGGGGAGGGCGTGGCCGCGCACGCTGTAGCCCTCCTGGAACGTGAGTGAACGCGGTCGTCGGTACGGCGCCGCGGGAATCACCATCGTCGATGTCGCCCTGACGGAGCCGATGCCGGGGGTGCAAGCCGCGCCTGCGAGTGCGCTCACGATCGGCCCATCGCCGGCGCCACTCGGCTGCCTTGGCGGGAACGTGCTGCTGAGCCCCGTAGAGTCTCGTTGACACCATCCGAACGCGGAGAGGATAGTTAGCGGGTCCGGGAGTCCCCGACGATACGCGGGCAGCCGACCTGAGGCGCGAATCGATGTTCGAGCGCACCCGAGAAGACATACGTGCTGTCAAGGAGCGGGACCCGGCCGCGACCTCCACGGTCAGCGTGCTGCTCAACTACCCCGGCGTGCACGCCATCTGGGCGCATCGCATCAACCATTGGCTCTGGATCCACGGACGCCGGGGGATCGCGCGCTGGCTGTCGCAAGTCGCGCGGTTCTTCACGGGTATCGAGATCCATCCGGGGGCCGTGGTAGGCGAGCGCTTCTTCATCGACCACGGTATGGGAGTCGTGATCGGCGAGACGACGATCATAGGCAACGACGTCACGCTCTATCAGGGAGTCACGCTCGGAGGTACCGGCAAGGAGACCGGGAAGCGCCACCCGACGCTGGAGAACTGCGTCGTGGTGGGTGTCGGAGCCGCTGTCCTCGGCAACATCACGGTGGGACACGGTTCGCGTGTCGGCGGAGGCGCCGTCGTCATCGACGACGTGCCGCCCAATTCGACAGCTGTGGGAATCCCCGCGCGCATCGTGGTGCGAGCCGGCGAGCGGGTGGACGTCATAGACCTGCACCACGAGGACCTACCCGACCCCGTCGTCGAGATGTTCCGCTGCCTGACCCGTCGGCTCGAGCGCCTGGAGAAGCGGCTGTCCGCCGACGAGGCCGCGGGCGAAGAGCTCGGCACGCCGGTCTTCCCGCTCGTACTTGAGGTCACAGACCGGGAGGCGGCCAAAGCGAGCGGCGACGATGTCGCCGGGGCTCGCACAGGCAAGGACGCGACGGGCCGGACCGATCCGGCGGCCGGCGCGACGAGTCAAGACGCACACCCCAAGGAGCGTCCCTGATCCTCCTGCACGCTGGCGCCCGCGCCTGCCTTGCATGGTATCGTCGCCTCGGACAGCCAGCGCGCCGATCACGAGGGAGACCATGCGAGTCCACAACACGCTGACCCGCCGCAAGGAGGAGTTCGTCACGCGCGACCCCGGGCGCGTCGCCATGTACGTCTGCGGGCCCACGGTCTACAACCACATCCACATCGGGAACGCACGGACGTTCCTCACATTCGACGTCATCAGGCGCTACTTCGCCTACCGCGGCTTCGGCGTCGTCTTCGTGCAGAACATCACCGACGTCGACGACAAGATCATCAACCGCGCCGCCGAGGAGGGGCGCTCCGCCGCGGAGGTCGCCGAGGAATATAGCGAGGCGTTCCTGGAGGCGATGACCGCGCTCGGCATCGAACCGCCGACCGTGCAGCCCAAAGCGACCGAGACGATCCCGCAGATGATCGAGATGACGAAACTCCTCATCGACCGCGAGAACGCGTACGTGGTGGACGGGGACGTGTACTTCTCGGTGCGGAGCTTTCCAGGCTACGGGAAGCTCTCGGGACGCGACATCGACGAGCTGCAGGCGGGCACCCGGGTCGATGTCGACGAACGCAAACGCGACCCGCTGGATTTCGCGCTCTGGAAGGCCGCCAAACCGGGAGAGCCGCATTGGCCGAGCCCCTGGGGCGACGGCCGCCCGGGCTGGCATCTCGAGTGCTCGGTGATGTCGCACGAGGAGCTCGGGCTCGCATTCGACATACACGGCGGCGCGAGCGATCTGATCTTTCCGCACCACGAGAACGAACTGGCGCAGTCCGAGGCGGCCTTCGAGACGACGTTCGTACGGTACTGGCTGCACGGCGGCCTGCTGCAGGTGAACGCGGAGAAGATGAGCAAGTCGCTCGGCAACTTCACGCTCCTCAAAGACGTCTTGGCCGCATATGAAGCGCCGGTCATCCGTCTCTTCATGCTTCAGACGCACTATCGCAGCCCCCTGGACTTCTCGACCGAACGCCTGGACGAGGCACGTGCCGCCTGCGACCGTCTCGCCAACCTCGTCAAGAACGTGCGGTGGGCGCGGGCGGCCTCGACCCGCGGCGAGGGCGCGCCGGACGCGGCCCGCCAGGCGCTCGTCGACTCGAAGCTCGCGGCCCGGGCCAAGTTCGAGGAGGAAATGGACGACGACTTCAACACGGCGGGTGGCCTCGGAGCGGTGTTCGAGCTCGCGCGAGCCACGAACGTCTTTCTGGCCGACCGTCAGGGCGACCTCTCGACGAGCGATCTCGTGGCGCTCGCAGAAGCAGAGGCGGTCGTGGTGGAGCTGCTGCTGGTACTCGGTATCGAACTGCACGAGGCAGGGCACTCGGACTACCCGCCCGAGGTAGTGGCTCTGGCTGCCGAGCTCACCGGGTACTCGGGAGCGAGTCCCGAAGAGGCCGTGAGCGCGCTGCTGGCGGCTCGTGCGGCGGCGCGGACTGAGAAGAACTGGGCCGCCGCCGATGCCGTGCGCGACGGCCTCGTGGCCATGGGCTTCTCGATCGAGGACACTCCGCAGGGAGCGCGGGTCGAGTACGCGCCGGAGATCTGACACGGTGCCGGCGCTCATCGAAGGGCGGCACGCCATTCTCGAAGCGCTCAGGTCCGGCATGCCTCTGGAACGTATCTACGTCGCAAGCAGGTTGAGGCTAGAGGACTCGGCGCCAGAGATCGCCTCGCTCGCTTCCTCGGCGGACGTCGAGATCGAGAGCGTCTCCCGCGGTTGGCTCAACGAGCGCAGCGAGCGCGGCGCCCATCAGGGCATGATGGCGGCTGCCGCGCCCTTCGCCTTCACGCCTCTGGAGGCGATCCTCGAAGGCGCGGCGGAGAAGGCGGACAGCCTGCTCGTGGCGCTGGACCACATCACGGACGCGGGCAACTTCGGTGCGATCGCCCGCAGCGCGGAGGTCGCAGGGGCCGACGGGGTCATCGTCGCGAAGCGCCGCTCGGCGTCGATCGGCGCCGGGGCCTACAAGACGTCGGCGGGCGCACTCGCGTGGCTTCCCGTCGCGCAGGCGCCGAATCTCGTGCGGGCACTCGAGGCGTGCAAGAAGGCGGGCTACTGGGTGGTGGGCGCCTCGGAGTGTGCTCGCGAATCCCTGTGGGACCAGCCCCTCGAGGGGAAGGTCGTCGTGGTCCTCGGGTCGGAAGACGAGGGCCTTTCGAGACTGACGCTCGACGCGTGCGACTTCACAGCGTCCCTTCCGGCGTCGGGACGCGTGGGTTCGCTCAACGTGGCTCAAGCGGCCGCGGTCTTCTTCTACGAGTGGGTGCGGCGCACGCGGAGGCAGCCCTAGATGCGGACGCTCATCGTCGACGGCTACAACGTTGTGGCGACCTCCGAGCGGTATCGGCGGCTGGCCGAGGCGGACCTCGAGTCGGCCCGAGCGGCGCTCGTGGGAGACGTCGTGACGTTCGCCGCCGACGGGTATCGCGCCATCGTCGTGTTCGATGGGGCCGGCAACCCGGAGTCGACCGGGGCTCCGCACCGCGTCCCCGGCGCGGTGGTCGTCTTCTCGGCGCACGGAGTGGACGCGGACGCCGTCATCGAGGCCCTCGTGCACCGCTACCGCGAGCGAGGTGAAGACGTCATCGTCGTGACGTCGGATGCCCAGACCCAATGGGCGGTCCTCGGTCCGGGGGTCTCGCGCATGTCGGCCGGGGAGTTCGTCGCGGCGCTCGAGTCGGCGTCCGATGCCTGGACCGAACACGTGCCTGCCGGAAGTACGAGGCAGACGATCGATTCGCTCGTCGATCCCGAGGTGCGGGCCGCGCTCTCTCGATGGGCCAGGGGTGTGCGACCGTGATTCGCTCCGGGCGTCCGCTCGAGCGTTCCCGTGCGGACTGGTCCATCGCCCATGCGAACCACACACATTCGTAACGGCTAGTTGACAGTAGGCGCCCCGAACGCCTATCGTCGGAGCGTCCCTCGTCATGCCGGTGGCGATGCCCTCCCCCTGGGTGCTTCTGGGGGGTTCCTACGGGAGGGGTCCGATTGTACGCACACAGCGGTGCTGCGTCCTCGCCTGGGAGCGCACGTAGCACGGAACTCGCCCTCGTTCTGGCGGCACAGCAAGGCGACCAGCTTGCCAGCGGCGAGCTCGTACGCAAGTATCGAAGTCTGGTCCGCTGCAAGGCGCGCTCCTACTACCTCGTGGGTGCCGATCGCGAGGACATCATCCAGGAAGGTCTCATCGGGCTGTTCAAGGCGATCCGGGACTACGATCCCACGCGCCAGGCGAGCTTCCGTTCCTTCGCCGAGCTGTGCGTGACCCGACAGATGATCACCGCGGTCAAGACCGCGACTCGCCACAAACACACCCCGCTGAACGGCTACGTGTCGCTCAGCCGCTGTGCGTCGGCCGATGAGGACGGCGAGCGCCTGCTCTCCGACATCCTGGCCGCCAAGGA